>CAISTY010000120.1 GCA_903888515.1 Akkermansiaceae bacterium
TATTGACAACGGAGAGCCCAAGCCTATCACTTTTGCAGAGCACACCGGATGGATATCCAAGGCAATCTCCTTCAAAGCCACAGATGTCATCACGCATATTTCACTCGTTCCCGATAACAATCAGAACGACACCATGGGCTGCTTGGTGGATAATGTGAGCCTTGTCTCGGTGGAGATTGTTAATCATGAGAAAAAGCCAGTCTCTGAGCTGGTGGTGGCTGACATGGAAGAGTCTCTTACACTAGAAGGTTATCTAGTACTCGATGAAGGGGTGACTACTGGCTTCGCTGGTGATCCCGACCGGTTTTACGTTCGTATGCCGAATTTGCCGGGCAACCACACTGTCACAGTGAAGCTCTCTACTGTTGAAAACCCAGATGCCAGCTATAATGACAATCCAACTGAACTCAAACTTTATCCTGTGGATGGAGGATACGAATCAAAATCCCAAGCGCTCGTCTCCGGCGCGATCGACGCGGAAATAGCGACCCTCGAAAACATTACCCCGGATAATCCGGACCCAATTTCGCGTCATAAAAGAACCCACAATGTCCAACTCGGCGGCAAGGTTCGAATCACGGATCTCGTGATCGACGGAACGGCTCTGCCCATGGACCTCAAAATTCCGGTGTTGGTTAAGCAAACCGTGCAATTGAATTTTGTGGTGATAGATGACGCGGGAACTCCGAATATCACGGATGAACTGAAATCCGCGAACGAAATATTCGCTTCCACGGGTATCAAACTGGAGAAAGCCGGAGAGCCTGTTACGAAACCGCCATTGCCTCCTTTGCCTGGCCAGTCATCGGCCTCTGAACTCAATGACCGCGACATTTCGGACCTTGGGCGTTATATCAGCCACTACGGAACAACCAACACCATTGATGATATCCATGTTTTTTATGTTAAGCAGTTATTTTATCTCAATGAGAACGATGCGAGGATGTCGGACCAAGGCTATGCGATCATTGAGAAATCTCCCGGAACGATGAGTGGAGAGCCAATGCCGTCAGCAAAAGACACTGGGGATGCCAACAATGTGTTTATAGGGAATCCCAGGGCTTCATTCATGGTGCTAGCCCACGAAGTGTGCCACGTTCTCACGAATGATATTCACTATGGAACGAACTATGCAAGTAACGTCTCCAATCGGCAAGAGTCACACAACTTGATGAGCGGAACCACTAGAAACAGTTCCGAGACTGATACCACAAGGGCAAAAAAGCGGATTTACGAAATGCAACGCCAAATGATCTTTAACCACTGGTTTACGCCATGAAATCCACAGCTTGTTATTCCATGGTTGTTGTCACGCAGATGCTGGCCTTCCTGCTTGCAATATCTGGCGATTTGCGGGCGGTCGCGCCGGAAGATATTCGTCCACCGGAAGATTTAATGTATGTGTTCGAGCGTCCTCCAGAATCTGGAACCAAGGACAATTACGCCGCCTTCTGGGCAGAACGGAGGAAGAGGCTTCTCGAAACACCAGACATTACCAATCGCTTGTATGATTTCCTCTGGCCTACCGTGGAAGCAGGTAGAATTGACTTATATCAGAATATTTTTAGTGCTTTGCGAATTCGGGGCGATCTCACTCCCGAGCAAATCCGCAGAATCACTGATCAAATGCGCGAAAAAGCCACTCCGACCGTGGCGGGAACAACGTCTAACGATCAGAGTTTCGTGGAAAGTTCGGCGAGTTTGCTAGGCAATTACCCTTCTCCCGCTCACGAGGATCTCCTGCTCTCATTGCTCAAAATGGGTGATGATAATTGGAGTAGGGCCGCTGCCATTTCTTTAGGACACATAGGCACGCAACGATCAATCGAGCCACTGCGAAAATTAGTAGAACAACGAGCCAAGCGGGTTGATCCCAAGATGAGAGATGAGATGACCGTCCGCTATGGCACACTTAGGAACGATCCTGTGGTGTTGGCCCTCAGTGACTTAGAACGACGAGTCGCCACCTCTGAGCGAAAATCATCGCGTAACAACGGGCTTGACCAGCGAGATCTCGAATCGAAGGGCGGAATCTCCAACCCGGCGGATTCGAAATCTTCTAGTAAGCAGAAAAAATCCATGGCGGCGATCATCGCGGGCGCATTCATCATTGGAGTCGGCATCTGGTACTTCCTGAAGCGACGGTGCGGCGTTTGATGCCAAGATGTCGGAAAACTCGCTCAAGAACGTCTGTCGCGATGGGAGGATTTTCTGACACCATCTGACAGACTGCATGCCGAGACTTGCGTCGGAATGCTGGACTGGATAAGAAGGACCTTGAAAAAAGGCTCCAATCTGCGGTTATTCGCTGGCATGAACCATTGAATACCAACCACAGTGCTGGATATCTATACACGCATGGAACAATCAGACCGCCGACAGCGGGGTGGAAGGCGGTCGGCCGAATTTCGCTATCGTCCAAAAGAGAATCACAAGCGACCAACGGTCAGCCAATACGCGGCGGATCATATGTTTGTCCATAGCCAAATTTAGCACTCTCAGTACTCAACCGCCGTTCTTGAGGATTGACTCGGATACAACCCATATTATTGGAAGATTGCCTCAGATTGCGTCCTCCATCGTTTCGCGCACCACTTGTTCGGCATCGATGTCGGTGCGTTCATAGGAGGAGATTGCGGCGCGCACCATGGCCAGCGCGCTTTCCCGCTCGTCGTGGATGACCTGCACATCGAGTTGGCGCAGGCGCGTGACCTCGTTGGGATATTTGGCGCGACCGAAGATGAAGATGCCCGGATTGCGTTCGCGCACCAGAGGCACGGCGGCGCAGGTGGCATTGACCGCCGGAAAAGTGAACGCCACCAGGCGCGCCCGGGCGATGCCTGCCAGATCCAGCGCTTCCGGGTGGGTCGCATCCGCAAACAACACCGGCTGCCCTGCTTGCTTCAGAATTCTAACCGTATCCGAGTTCAACTCCAATACCAGGGTGGCCACACCGCAGCGTTTCAGCGCTTCATTGAGCGCCCGTCCCACCGGGCCGTAACCGCAGATGATCGCGTGATCGCGGATTTCCTTGATCACCTGCGTCGGAGCCATGGACGCCGGAGGCGCCCGATGCGCCGCCAGAATACCCTTGCCCTCCAGCCATTTGGCGAACGGCACCGCCCCCCGCATCAATGACGGCACCGCCGCCATCGTCACCGCCGTGCACACCAGCAGCATCTGCTCGGTGCCCGGATCAAACGGCCGGTAGCCACCCGCCTTGCCTATCAGCACCAACGAAAATTCACCCGTGCTGGCAAGACTCGCGGTCGCGAGCATCGCCGCGCGTCCGGGAAGTTTCAACCATTTCAAGACCCCGAACACGATGGTGCCCTTCAACACCAGAATGACCCCACTCCCTAACAGCACACGGGGCCACTCGGCAACCACCACCGACAAATCAATCAACAGGCCCACCGAGACAAAGAAAATCGCCAGGAACAAATCCTTGAAAGGCAGAATGTCCGATAGAATACGGTGGCTGTAGATCGACTCGCTCACCACCAATCCCGCGGCGAAGGCCCCGAGGGCCAGCGACAAATCGAGCGCGCCGCCGGCGAACGCGATTCCCGCGCAGAGTCCGATCACGGTCAGGGTGAAAAGCTCGCGGCTGCGGGTGCGTGCTACCGCATGCAACAGCGGCGTGATCCCATACAGGCCCAGCAGCCAGGCACCTGCTAGAAAGAGCACGCCTTTCACCATGGAAATGCAGATCCGCCAGCCCACGCCGCCACCGCCATCCTGATAGAGAGCGGGCAACACCAAAAACACCAGAATCACCAGAATGTCCTGGAACAAGGCGATGCCCAGACTGGCACGGGCGCCGGGATTGTTCTGTTGGCCGAGATCCTGGAATGCTTTCATCGCCACGGCTGTCGAACTGAGTGCGACGGCGATACTCAGAACAATTCTATCCGCGACGGGATAACCCAAGACCGCAGCCACCCCGCCAACGATGGCGCAGGTGATTCCAACCTGGCAACATCCTCCGATCAGGGCGATCCGCCACAGGTGCCGGAGTTCCGCCAGCGAAAACTCCACTCCCAGCGTGAACATCAGCAACACCACCCCGATGGCGGCAAGATCGGAAATCACCTGGTCACCCCGGTCGATGCCGGTGAACCACAACAACCCGACGTTGCCGATGAGCACCCCACACAACAAATAACCGACGAGCAGGCTCTGCTTGAACTTGACCAAAACCAGCGAAACCAACACCGCCAGCACCAGAACCAGGGTCAACAAGGCGAACAGCGGCGAGATGTTCGCCACTCCGTCTGCTAGAATCATCCACCCGCAATGCATCGCCGCGAGTTTCCCGCGAAACCGGCGCGGCGCAAAGAATAAAAAATCCCATCACCTCGGGCGCGGCCGGCCCGGAAGAACCATGAGCACGCTTTATGGAGATGTCCGCACCGGACGCATGAAAGCGGACATCCGATCAGGTGTCGGCCGACGCGGGCACAATGAGCGTGGGAACGGTCGACTTGCGCACCATGCCCTCGGCCACGCTGCCGAGCAACAAGGAGGCAATGACGCCGTGACCGTGCGAACCTAACACAACCAAATCCGCGCCGCTTGTCTTCACATAATCCAGCAATGCGTGGAGCGGGCTGCCTTCCTCAATCTGACAGGTCGCGTCCGGCAGAGTGGCTTGCACCTTGGCGAGCAGCTCATTGAGTTGGACGACGGCCCGGCGTTTCGCCTCATCCTGATACGCATGGAGCGCCGGAAACTCATCGGGCGTGAATCCATAGGCCGTGTAGCTGGGCTCTGGTTCGACGACATGGAACAAACGCAACTGAGCACCGAAGGCTGTTGCCTGTTCGGTGGCCATTTTCAGCACCCCGGTGGTGGCGTTTGAAAAATCTATTGCAACAACGATGGTTTTCATAACAATCACAATACAACACATCTCCCCGCAGGTTGCAAGCCCGCAATGCGATGAACCTGGATGCGGGAATGCGAACCACGAAAATCACGCAAAGGCACGAAACAAGAGGGAATTGTTACCTTAAGGTCAGCTTGCCTTTCAGGACGATGTCGCTGCTGCTGCGGCCTATCATCACTTCGAAATCTCCCGGTTCGACCACCCACTGCACGTCCGCGTTGACAAAGCACAGCTCCGCGTCCCCTACTTGAAACGTGACCTGCTTGGTCTGGCCGGGTGCCAGGTGAATCCGCTCGAAGCCCTTGAGTTCGCGCGGCGGGCGCACCACCGAGGCAATCTGGTCGCGGAGGTAGAGTTGCACCACTTCGTCGCCAGCCACCTGGCCGGTGTTCGTCACATTGACCGAAACCTCGGCGCGGCCCCCCTTGGCGATTTGTTTCGGTTCAACGCGCAGATCGGAGTACGCGAAGGTGGTGTAGCTCAGGCCGAAGCCGAAGGCGTAGAGCGGTTCGCCGTCCATTTCGACGAATTTTCGCCCCGGATACTTGCGATAGTAGTAAACCGGCAACTGGCCGACGTGCTTCGGCACCGATACGGCCAGCTTGCCGCCGGGGTTGTAGTCGCCGAAGAGCACGTCGGCCACGGCCGTGCCGCCGACCTCGCCGGGAAACCATGCGTCCACCACCGCATCGGCATTGGCAGCGATCCAGTTGACGGTCATGGTGCGTCCGTGGATGAGCACCACGACGAGCGGCTTGCCGGTGGCCTTCAATTCCTTGAGGAGGTCTTCCTGCACGCCAAGCAAGTCCAGCGTGGCACGCGTCACTCCTTCGCCGGTGTCGGCCTCCGGGGAACGGTCGCCCCGCCCACCCCCACCCGGTTTTGGGAAATCGAGTTTGCTAGATCCGCCCACGACGGCCACAATCACGTCCGAGCGGCGGGCCGCGTCGAGGGCCTCGGCGAAGCCTTCCCGCGTCATTGTCCGGATGCCGCAGCCCCGGGCGTAGTTCACTTGCAGGCCAAGCTTGTCGGCCTTCGCGCGGATCCCGTCGAGCACCGTGACCACGTCTTCCCGCCGATGGGTTGCCGCGTAATCACCCAATTGGTTCCAGTTGTCATCCGCGTTCGGCCCGACGACCGCGACCGCGCGGAGATTCCTGCCGAGAGGAAGCGAGGATCGTTCGTTCTTGAGCAGGACGATGCTTTCGCGTGCGGCCTGCAGGGCGAGCTGGCGATGCTCGGGACAGCGCGCCACTGCCGCCGCGCGGGCGGGATCGACAAAGGGATTTTCGAATAGACCCAGCAAAAACTTGAGACGCAGATTCCGGGCGACGGCACGGTCAATGTCCGTCATGGAAACCAGGCCTTGCTTGAGCGCTTCGGGCAGGCCCAGACGGAAGATGTTCGTGGACGTGTCTGAAAGGGCCAGATCCATCCCCGCCTTGACCGACATGGCGGCTGCCTGGGTAATGTCGGCGGCCACCTTTACGTCCATCAGCCGCTTGATCGCGAAGTTGTCGTCCATCGCGACGCCCTTGAACCCCCACCGGTTGCGCAGCAGTTCGGTCAGGTAGTGGGAACTGCCCGCAACCGTGACCGCGTCGATTTCGCTCATTTCCACCATCACGCCTTCCGCGCCGGCGCGGATCGCGTCGCGCCACGGCCGCAGTACGACCTCGTGCAGATCGATGGGGCCGCGGCTGAATCCAGTGAAGTCGTGTCCGCCATCCACATCTCCACACCCCGGATACGCCCGCAGCATGGCGACGAGCGTGTGGTCGGTATTCAGGCTTTCCCCTTGGAGCCCGCGCACAACCGCCTGGCCCATCACCGAAACATGCCAGGGATCCTCGCCGTAGTTTTGATCGCTGCGGCCGAAGCGCGGGTCGCGGATCACATCCAAGTTGGGCGCGAAATTGATCGTCACGCCCTGGCCGCGCGCCTCGGCGGCGAACGCCCGGGCAATTTCCTTCTGCAAGGCCGGATTCCAGGTTGCCCCCATGCCACAGAGTTGCGGAAAAATAGTCGCTCCGATGCCGTGCTGTCCGTGATGACCGTCATCTGAGACAAAGCCCGGAATCCGCAACCGCGTGTGATCGCGGAGATACTGCTGGAGCGTATTGACGAACTCGGCGCCCTGACGGCGCGAGAGACCTTTCTCCAACGTGACACCCGACCACGGGTCGGCCCGCAGGGGTGACCCAAAGAGCCCGATGCCGACGCCATCCAGGATTTTCTTGTAATCGTCCGTGATTTCCGCGTTGTCGCCAACCTTCCGGTAGCTACCGAAGGAGGCGGGCCAAGCGCCCCGAAACTGAGCGACCTTTTCCTCCAATGTCATCCGTGAGAGGAGGTCGGCCACGCGCGCCTCGACTGGATGGCTGGCATCAAGAACCTGCGGCGCGTTGCGCGATGGAGCCGCTGTGGGGTTCGGCGCTTCTGCCGCCAACAGCGCGGCCAGCGGAGCGAAAAACAAGGCGGTGAGGAGGGTGAGGGTGGATTTCATAGCAGCTAATAATATACTTTCGGGGTGGAGGCCGCTCTAGTGTGGCCCGTCTTACAGAAAACACTTTACTGATGAGTTCTTGGTTTTCCCTACATTATTTTTTGCCGCAAAAATGCGCAAGATACGCAATAAGCCTGATGGCATTCATTTTTTGTGGTTTCTGTGCCTCTTTGCGGCTAACCGAATGTATTCCAAGTCAGGAACTGCTCAGTAAGCGGTTTGATTTCCGATTGATGATGGTTGATTTTTGAATGCTGATTGGATGTTGAGATGGCGTTCCGTCACTTCAACAATCAAAAATCAACAATCTGCAATCATCCATCGAAGGGGTATCCGAATAGTATGCAATCTGCTTGGCGGGCTACCTAGGAAATTGTTTTCGGGGTGAAGGCCGTTGCAAGAGCCGGTGGCCGGACCGGTAGGCAGGGAAATGGGGGTTGATTTTCTAGCGAATTCTATCCACTACGGTTTGGCTGTGGCTGGCTTCACTGGCGGTGCGCTCGTGATGCCCACTTCCTTGCGCATGGCTTCGACATCGAGGTCATTGATCCACTTTGGAAGATTTTTCCAAACCTCATGGAACCCATAACCCCCATCCGTCATTTCGCGGATGGCCTCTTCCTTGGTCCAACCTTGGACCACCATGCGATAGACCGCGCAGACCGTGCCGGTGCGGTCCGCGCCGTGTTGGCAATGCACTAGCACCGGCGCCTGTTTGGGGTCGATGGCGATCTTGAGGAATTTGACCAGATCTTCGTGTTCGGCATGCCAGGTTTTCATCTTGATGTGAACCTGCGTGGCCGTCACTCCCTTGAGTTCGTCCTTGTCGGAATGAAACGCACGAAGGTTCACCACGGTGCGGATCCCCAGACTGTTGATGCTTTTCGCTGACTTGTCCTCCGGTTGCGCGCAGCGATACAGAGTTTTGCTGACCTGGTGCAGGTTGGGGAGGCCGTCGAGCTTGATGGGTTGCGCCCAATCGGCGGGGCGCGCTGCGGCGGGTTCATCCGCAGTTGTGGACCCCGCCAGCATCATGGTGAGGAAAAACGGGAAGAGGGATTTCATGACGGTGGGTAACGATGTCATTCCACTCCGGCGTTGCCACTCTGGCAAGGATGGACTTCAGGAGATCAGGAGATTAATACGGGATCCACAAATGATACCGGTAATGCAGGGTTGGTTCCTCACCGGGTTTGAGTTGGATGGATGTCCAGGCGATTTCCGAGTGCGGATTGATGCCGGAGCTTTCGTTGAGCAGGGTGAGGGTGGGTTTGGCATCGGCATCGACGAGTTCGCCGGAAAAGTGGCAATGGATGCGCATCGGGACCTCCCCGAGGCGATGGACAGTGAGAGCGAGTCGCCGCGCTGGAGGTCATGTTTTCCGACGGCTTGGTAGTGGATGTCGGATCCGGATGGGCCGGATTCCGGGTTTTCCGGGAGGGGATTTGAAGCGGCGGGGGCCATGGAATTGAAGGAAACCATCTGGCTCGTCATGTTTGACGACGAGTTGCCCTGGGAGTTGAGTTGTTGGAAAAACGTTGCCAGCGGAGTGTCCGGGTTGAGCGGTTTTGAACTCCTCCTCGATCATGCGGTGGGTGGCGCGAGTGGTTAGGGTGGCCTCGCTATCGACGGAGAAGGTGCCGTGGACGGCTTTAGGGATGGCATCCCAGCGGTAACTCCCCGGGCCGGGCACGGTGAAGCTGGCTTTCACCACGGCGACTCCGTTTTTGAAGAGTCCTACCGACTCGATCTGTGGTTGGACCGGCGTTTCATCGGCCAGTGCGAAGGACATGCCTGCCAGCAGCAGGGTTGATGCGAGGTTGATTGGCGATGGCCTTTATTTGTTGGCGCATCTTGTCGAATGGCACAAACAAGCCTTTCTCGTAAACACGGGTTACGGCGACCGCATTGATGATCTGCTTTGCAAGTCCCGCGCAATTGCGGGCCGAGTTATCCAGATGGGTCAGTCCGGCACTGTAGGCGAGTTCGTTAGAGGGGTTGTTGTCATCTATCGATTGAAGAAACACGCGATTGTGTTCGTGGGTGGCCGCAGAGATCGCCTTGAATGCCGTGACGATTTCCGGTTTGGACTGTGAGGAAATACGGATTTGGTCTGCGATCGATCCGCCCCGTCCGGATGTTCCCAAGCTTTTTCGGATCTTGTCACAGGAAGTGAGGAATATCACGCTCAAAAGCAGGGATGTTATCAGGCGTATCATAACACATGCAGGTTAGTACTCGGCACGGCCAATGGCCAGTCCGAAAACAATGGTCAGATTTGTCAGTATTTTGGGTATCGCTTTCATGGTGGTTTTTGCTGGTGGAAAATCGCGGAGGTTGTTGTGGAGTTGATGGAATGGGGAGGCTACTGTCATTAGCATTAGGATCCGCGCGGCACCTGGCAATCGGGAGTCACTTGACCCAATGATCCAGGCATTGCGTCAGGTTGTTTCGCTTGATCGGCTTCGAGAGGTAATCATCCATGCCAATGCTAGGAAATTGCTTTCGGGGTGAAGGCCGTTGCAAGAGCCGGTGGCCGGACCGGTAGGCGGGGAAATGGGGGTTGCGGGGGAAAAGGGGGTTGGAAGAGGTGTTTCGGTGTTTCGGAAGGGCGGTTTTTCGGTGAAAATAAAGAGACAGGAACCTCCAAACGGCGGATTTGGGCAAGGGACAGTGGTTTGCTGCCGGATTCATGGGGGAAATGCTAAAGCGCGAAAATACCTATCCGGCCCGCGTTGCCAAGGATTCTTTGAAAAATTCTTGCAGCGGTTTTCGTGGGGGACGCCTTCGAGGTCAGGTGTATTCGAGAACCAAGATGCGGCCATCATCGAGCGGGACTTCGGGAGCTTTCCATGTTGAAGTTTGATCGAACCTGTCTGGGTCGGGTTCTGATGGTTTCCGGGGTTGGTTGAACCAGGTGAGGTCCGGTTCGTCGTCGGGAATCCATTCCTTGATCGCCTGCCA
>CAISTY010000121.1 GCA_903888515.1 Akkermansiaceae bacterium
GAGCTTCGCGTCCTTCTGTTAAAAATCCTCATTACCCCCCAATCCCCACGCGTCCAATATCTCCATGGTTTGAACAGACGGGTCATGCCCGGTTTCAGGCGTCGCTCCGCGACGCAGGTTTCATGCTGGATGGCGCAGTCCGTGGGTTGAAACCCACGGCTACCCTCACCCAGTCGCGCCGCGACCCAGAGGGGGACCGGAAATGCATAAAATGGGGTAACTACTCACCACGAAGGACACGAAAAACACGAAGGAAATAAAGATAGAGTTTAACCTGGTAATCGTTTTTCAACTCCCTTCGTGTTCTTCGTGGTAAAGAGAATCTGCTGTACATACAAGAGTGAATGCATCGAGCTGGACACAGACCGCCGCTACCGCAGAACGCAGCAGGGCCGCCGACTGGTGATCGGCGGCCCTGGGGTTGGTTGGGGGTTCGGGTGATTTCCCGGCACCGCGGGCTGCGGGTCAGTTCGGGGTCACCTTGAGGCGCACGAAGCGGGGGCTGGCACCCGTCAGGGTGTAGCTGACCGATCCGTCAGAGGGCGGGGGACCTGCGCTGTAGTCGGTGAGGATGACTTCAGTGACGGGAACATCCGTCCATGTCTGGAGGTCGCTGGAAGTTTGGACGACGAACTGTTTGTCAGCACCATACTCGGAGTTGGGGATATTGCCGCCATTGGGCCAGGTCACTTGTTTGGTGGAACCGTTGATGGCCGGGTTGGTGGCGAGACCGGTTGCGTTCATGAAGTAGGCCACGCCGTTGGCAACGCCGTCATTGTTGAAATCATCGAAGGGATCGCCGGTTATACTGTTGGTGGCCGCCCAAGAGGCGTAACCTCCACCACTGGCGACGCTGAGGGTGAGCTTGCCGAAGGCTTCATCGAAGGTATATAACTTGGCGCCGACGGTCTTGGTCCACGTGTCACTGCCAGCGTCAGTCCATGGGTTGCCCGCACTATCGACAACGCGGAAGGTGGTGCCGTAGGCACCGCCGAGGGACGGCACGCTTTCGAGTTGCCATTCCCCCGCTGTGAGCGTGGTGGCATCGGTTAGAGTCGTGTCGATGTGAAAATCGCCGTCGAGTGTGGCGTATCCAGGACCGGTGAGGGTGTTATTGACGCCGGTCGTGGCCCCGGTGACGAATGTGAGCTGTGCGCCGGCAGTCAGAATCAACTTGCCTGTTTGGATCTCGGTATTGCCGGTGTAGGTGTTCTTGGCGGTGAGGATCATAGTGGCGGTAGGGCTGGTGCCCAAATCATTGCTAAGCCTTAACGCTCCCCCCACTCCGCTGAGGACCCCGCTGAAGGTGACCGGCTGGGTCCCGCTCTGGATGAAGACGGAGCTAGACCCGTAGCCTGTTGCCACGGTGGACAGTTGGATCGGGTTCATGATCTCGATGGGATCGGTGGCGTTGCTCCTTTGGATGTACCAACCTTCCGAGTGCTGGAAGAAGCCATCATTCCAAACCAGATTTTCGAGTGTTATCACTTCGCCGACCTTCGTGCCGAACCCCAATCGCGCGGGCCCACCATAGGCGCTGTGGGCGTGTCTGGCCGAGACCTGCATCTGACCCGGCCCGGTACCGCTGGGGCGTATCAGGTCGCCGCTCCACGCGGCGGTGGAATTATCCTCGATTTTGAGGTTGGACCCGCTCGGCAGGCCGACGCCGGGGACGAAATTCAGCCTCGCGCCGCCTCTAACGTACGTCTGGCCGCCATAAGTGTTGGTGCCGTTCAGTGTCGCCGTGAAGTTTGCAATTACGTCCAGGGCTGTGGTCGCGCCGCCGAGATTGAGGTTTACGGTGGTATTAGCCCACACTTCGTACTTGGTTGTGGCGTTCGCCGCACCAGAGCCTGCCAGCCCGCCGCCGTAGAACCTCATCATGGCGGGGGTTGCGGGGGTTGTGCTGTCGTACGTCAGGGTACCGCCCGTGAGCGAGAGCAGGCTGCCGCTGCCGCTGAAAGTCAGCGCACTGCCGGCGGAGAAAGTCGAACTCCCGCGGTTATCGAACGAGTTGGCCGTCAACGTGCCGTCCACTTGCAGCGTGCCGGATGCACCCACGGTGGCCTCGGCCAACGTCAGGGTCTTGGTGTTATTGATGGTGAGTGCGGAGGTGGCGGTCGAGCCGAGAATCAGCGATTGCGCGGCGAAGTCGGCGTCCAGCGTGACGTTGCTATCAGCAGAAGCCGCGCTGATCATCATGTTCCGACCGGTCACGGGTGCTTGGCCGCCATTCCACTTGGAGTCGGCCCAATTGCCGGTGCCGCCATCCCATGTGCTCGCACCGTACAGTGTGCCCACCTCGGCCGCAGTAAGCGCCCGGTTGAATATGTAGACCTCGTCCAACTGGATCGAGGAGAAATTGTTGGGTGCGCCTTCCACACCGCCTGATTCATTCGATGCACACCCGAAGGTCAGCGCACCCTTGGTGGCATTCATAGCGCCCGATTTACTCTGCGACGCTATCTGAATGCCGTCCTGGTAGATCTTACAACTCCCATCTCCGTAGGTTATCACGTAGTGCCTCCACGGAGTCCCGGTGGAATAAAGGTTAGTAGGGGTATGCCAACACGCATCGAGGTTAATGCGCATTCCGACACCCATCTTAGTTGGAGAACCGTTTTGGGATGCAATGATCCGAAAGCCGCCAGGACCGTCACCGTCCTTCTGGACCCAACTTTTATACATGTTGGTAGTGGGAAAGTTCTTCGTCCAGTAAGAAACGCTGTACGTAGAGCCCATGTCGAAGAAGGTATTGTTGCCGCTATCGGTGCTCACTACGACGCCCGTGTTGGCGGCCCTCATATCGGCCGATTGCCCGGTTAAGCCGGGCGGCAGGTCGGTGGTACTATAGGACGGCGTCCCAACCATGTTGCCGTTGTGGGGGCCGCCAGCGACACCGGAGGTGTCGGCGACAGTAGCGCCTGTATCTGTGTCGAAGCTCCAGTAGCCACGCAGCCCGTCTGTAATTAAGGGTGCCGCCTGCACCGGCAGGGCGAAGGCCGCCGCCATGCCCATGACGAGCAAGGAGCGCAGTGGGTTGTTAGCATGGGGGTTGATTCCGTGATGCTTGTCGCGCACGGGTCCGACAGAGGTGCAGGCACCCGCATTCAGGGTTTGTTTCATGGTTTGTTTGATGGTTGTGTGGATTGGAGTGGAGAGACTGGACGTCGGAAGGCGGGAGGCGGAAATGAAGAGGAAGAGGAGTGATTTTGGATTTGGGGATGGGAGGCTGGATGTAGGAGGTTTTTTCTTCGTTTGGAATTTAATGCTTAAAGCCAGAGGCTGTCGGGTAGGAAGAATGAAAGCGGTGCTGGAATCCAATTTGCACAGGTGGCAGAGAGGCGGTTTTTTTGGGCATTGCAAGGATTATTATCAGAAACATGAATTTTCTTTGGGGGGTAGGAATAGAGGGGGGGAGAAAAGCTGAAAGTTGAACTGGAATGAAGAGTGAAGGATCATTCTGGAAAGAGAATTGAACCCGCAACCGAGCAGAGCGAGAAAGCCGGGCACTCTATTCCAGGATTGAAAGAAGTGTCTCTGTCGCAACGTATTGTGGACGGCGAACCTGCAGTCGATGGTTCCGGGAGCGCAAAAACGGCCACTTTTCCGAGATCGCCGTTGATGTCCGTGCCATCGCAACCGAACCACCACCCGAAATTACCTGAACCCGATCACCTCCTCGTTTCACCATGAACTCCGACAATTCCCCAACACAGTACCTTGGCCGACGTCGATTCATCAAGAGCGCCGTCGCCACCGCCGCCACTTTCCAGATCGTGCCCCGCCATGTCCTCGGCGGCACCGGCCGTGTCGCGCCCAGTGAAAAAATGAACATCGGCTGCGTCGGGGTCGGCGGCATGATGGGCGGCGGCGATGTGAACGGCGTCTCCAGCGAGAACATTTACGCGCTGTGCGACGTGGACGCCAATTTCCTCGGCAAATCCGCGGCGTCCCGCCCGAAGGCCAAGCAGTACCGCGATTTCCGCGAGATGCTCGACAAGGAGCACAAGAACCTCGACGGCATCACGGTGACCGTGCCCGACCACATGCACGCCACTGTCGCGGTCTGGGCGATGGAGCGCGGCTTGGCCGTTCACTGCCAGAAGCCGCTGACCCAAACGGTGTGGGAAGCGCGCCTGATGGCCAAGGCGGCCCGCAAGTACAAGGTGGTCACCCAGATGGGCAACCAAGGCTACTCGTCGGAAGCCACTCGGCTCGCCTGCGAGACGATTTGGCGCGGCGACATCGGCGATGTGAAGGAAGTCCACGCGATGAGCGGCGGCGGTTTCTCGCGCGGCATCACCGAGTGGCCGGTCGTTGAGCCAGTGCCTGCAACGCTCGATTGGAACCTGTGGACCGGTCGTGCGCCCGATCACACCTACACCTCGAAGGTCGTGCCCATCCACTGGCGGGGTTTCCTCGACTACGGCACGCAGATGATAGGCGACTGGGGTGTCCACATGTTCGGCCCGGCCAACTGGGGGCTGCAACTTGGCGCGCCCTTGAGCGTCGAATGCATCTTTGTCGAAGGCGCCAACGCGGTGACCTATCCGCACTACGCCTGCAAGTTCGAGTTTCCCGAACGCCCGAACCAACATGTGGCGGGCGGCAAAATGCCACCGGTCACCGTGTACTGGCACGAGGGCAAGGCGGTCGATAGGTTCAAGCTGCCGGAGGGCCTCACGGCCGAAGATTTCAAGGACCAGAACGAACTCTTCATCGGCACCAAGGGATTTTTGGCTACCAGCGGCCGCGGTGAAGGAATGCGCCTGGTTCCGAAAGCGGCGATGGAAGCCTTCACGAAGCCCGAGCCGGTAATTCCGCGCTCGCCCGGCCACTACAAGGACTGGATCCGCGCTTGCAAGGGCGGCCCGCCCGCCTGTTCCGATTTCAGCATCGCCGGACCTTTCGTCGAGTGGCTGTTGCTCGGCACTATCAGTTGGCGCTTCCCGAACGAGAAGCTCATGTGGGACGCCGCCAATCTCCGCTTCACCAACAACGAAAAGGCCAACGAATTCGTGACCCCGAAATTCCGCAAGGGCTGGGAGTTGAAGGACATCGTCGGATAAGAGCGGAGCCCGGCGCACCAATACCGAAGCAACCGATCTCGCCCTCCTGCTCTTCATCTGCAGCCGGCTATTGCGACCCCCAGATCCTAGGTGGCAAGCCTGGACTCAAAGCATGCGGCCGCCTTCGATTATCAGGAAATTACTTTGCCGGTGAGGGCCGTTGCAACATTGGAATGCAACGGCATCCGTTGAAATGGCACGGAGTCATCATGCGGATTCGGGCATTTCATTTATCAGGTATTTTCCGGCCACGGATTCCAGCGTACAAGCGGCAGGCCGGCCTTCCCTGATGGCATGAATCGCATCTATATCCGATTTCCAGACTATGGAGCCGGGCGCCATCAGCAATATGCGTCCTGGTTTGTATGTGGTGAATATACGGCCATTATGGTAATAGTAGTGTTGATCGGAAATAACGGTCGGATAAGGACGCATCAGGGGGGGGATGTCGGTCGGCTTGAACCATAATTTTATTTCCCGTTCCGCTTCCGGCACCGTTGCAGAGGCGTGGATGAGGTTGTCCATGCGGTGACCGATCACCTTGCCTTCGGCATCCTTGACCGGCACTATAGAGCCAAGAGCGCGAATGCATCCGGGACGCGTTTCCCTTGCCACATGGGGGTCGGTTGGGCCGGCAATATCCCGCACCTTCTGCACTGCTTCGGGGCCCTGGAAAACAAAAGCGATCACACGGCGCTTTTCAGGAGCATCCGGGTGGTGATCCTGCCCTTGGATGAAGTCAAGGAGTGAAAAATAAAACGGTTTTCCCTGATGTTCAGCGTAGTGTTCTTCCGCCAGCATGCGCGGCACATTGACAATTTTGGCTGCTGCGAATCGAAGGCCCGCATGGTACTCGGATAATTGGGACAATACATAGCCGGTAAGTGAATTTTTCAATGCATCCGGCTTGATCAGTACAAGCGTAAGTTCAGGTTTCTGTTCTTTCATGGATTGTTAGGAAATGGCTTTTGAGGTGAAGGTCGTTGCAGGAGCCGGTGGCCGGAGGGTGGGAAAAACGGGACAAAAGAAGTGTTCCGGTGCTTCGGTGGACGGTGTTGCGGTAAGAAAAATCCCCGGTTCGCACCGGCAATCGGCCGACTTGGGAGATTTAACGGTGGTTTGCATTCGCCGCGAGCCTAGCTTTCCGATCCGCTTTGCCAAGTAATTTCGTTGGAAAATCTTCGGGCATATTTGAGGTGAGACTTTCGTCCAAAGGGTGGCTTGATTTTCGGGGCATTGCGGGTAGTCTCACCTTGTGAGCACCATCACCGGTGCCATGGAGGACGAGTGGCGTGGTGTCATCCGTCTGACAAATTTCCTCCATGTCGCCACCCGTTATCCAGCGTGCTTGCTTGCCGCCGGGTTGCGTGGCGATTTTCCAGGTGTCCGGCTTGTCCTCCACGAGCGCCCAAAGCGTCCTTTGTGCTTGGCAGGATGGATGGGATCAATAGAATGGCCGGACATTGTTTTATCCACCCCTTGACCATTGGATCTGGCTGGTTCCGGCGTTTTGCATCGGAGCGTGCGTCGGGTCGTTTTTAAACGTCGTCATTTACCGTGTGCCGCTGGGCATGTCGGTGAACGACCCGCGGCGCTCGTTTTGTCCGCAGTGCAAAAAGCCGATTCCGATGTGGTTGAATCTGCCGCTGGTCAGTTGGCTGTGGCTGCGCGGGAAATGCGCCGCGTGCGGAGCCCCCATCGCGTTCCGTTATTTCGCGGTGGAGTTTCTAACGGCGTTGTTGTTCGTGGTGACGTGGCGGCTGTTTCCGCCACAAGCGGTGGTTTTCCTGTGGGTGATGATGGCGCTGGTGGTGGCGATCACCTTCATTGATGCCGAGCACATGATCATCCCGACGAGCTTGACGTGGGCGGGATCAGTGGTCGGGCTGTGCGCCTGTGCCGTATGGCCGCAACTTCCGGTGATGGCAGGAGTACCCGGCAACTGGCTATCAGGCCTGATCCGCGGAGGCATCGGCTGGCTCGTAGGATTTGTCGGCCTGTGGTTGGTGGTGGAACTCGGGAAAATGGCATTTGGCAAAAAGACGCTGAGCTTCGATACTCCCGTGGATTGGCACCTCAAGGAACCGGAGGGCGATCAGGACCCGATGTGTTTTGTGATCGATGGCGAGGAAATCGCCTGGTGGGACATGTTCACGCGCAAATCCGCTAGATTGTTGGTTGAAACCACGGACATCCTCGTGGACGGAGAATCGGTGGGCGGCGGGAAACTGGTAATCCGCGAGACGCAATGCGTGCTTCCCGATGGCACGGTGCGACACCTCTCGAAGATGAAATCGCTGGCCGGCACCGCCAGTTCCGCCGTGGTTCCGCGTGAGGCGATGGGCATCGGCGACGTCCATTTGCTAGGCATGATAGGGGCGTTTTGCGGTTGGACCGGGGTGTTTTTCTCGTTGTTTGCAGCGTCGATTTTCGCGATCGTCGCGGCGGTGATCGGACGCATCGGTTTCGGCAGGCAACTGCCGTTCGGGCCTTTCCTGGCCATGGGCGCGGTGACTTGGTTGTATGGCGGCTGGAGACTGTGGGCGTGGTATCTGGATTTCCTAGGCCCACTCTGGATGCCGTGAGCGCAGGGCATCGAGTCGTCACGCCCCGTCCGGGGCTCCACCACGATGGCGCCCGGACCACTGTTTCACTTTGGAGATTTCAGATCAGGCGGCGGCCCACTGGCGGAGGCGTTGGGCGGAGAGTTTCACCGCATCTTCGCCGGCCACTTCAAGCGTGGTAGGGCCGTCAAAGCCGGAAGCGAGCAGTTCCTTGACGATGGACTCGATGCCAATGATGCCGTCGCCTAACGGAATCAGCCCCATGCCGCAGCCGAACTGAGTGCCGCGTTTCGGCAGCCACTCTGCGGGCATGTCCTTCCAGTGCACATGCTTGATACGCGGGCCGAAGGTTTTCACGAACTGCATCGGATCCCCCCCCCCGAGCCAGGAATTGCCGGTATCGAGATTGATGCCAACGGTTTCCTCGTGGCCCAACGCGTCGAGGATGCGGGACATCCCGTCCACGGTGTCGGTGAGGATGCCGTGGGGTTCCAGCAGTAGCTCGATGCCGAAGGTTTTCGCCCAGCGGATCGGTTCGTGGAGTTTCTCGCGGATGCTGAACAGGCGCTGCTCGTCTGTCAGACGATGGCCGAAGTCGGTTTTCGGATCTCCTTCGGTGGTGATGACCTGTGGCACGCCGAGAAAGTGCGCGAGCTTGATGGCCTTGATGATTTCAGCGCTTCCGTAACGGTCCGGTGCGGTCGGATCCAACAGGTTGGCGTGGGCACAAACGCTGGTGAGCGTGAGGCCGAACTCGTTGACCATGTCCAGAATGGTCGCGGGATGGGAGTCCAGACTGAATGAGGCGGAAAACCCGTATTCGGTGCCGAGCGTGGCGCCGTCATGGTTGTCCGTGAGGTCCGCGTAGTCGAAGCCGAGTTCACGGATGAGTTCGAATTGACGCCGCATGGGCGAGAATGGTTGGATGAGTGCGAAGCAGCCGATTTTCATGGTGATGTGGATTGCAAATATTGTGAAGACCAACGAGGATGGGCGGGTGTTCTATACATGGATGGGGACGCTGCTGCAAGGCGGAATTGTCAGGCCAATGCCTGCAACGCGCGAACGGCGGCATTTCTATCGAAAATATTGATCCCATATGAAACCACGACTGACCACCCTGTGCAGCGCCGTGCTGAGCCTCGGAACCTCCCTGGTTGTATCGGCGGCGGACAACCCTTCCGCTGCGGCACAAGCCGTGAACGCGCTCGGCCTTGACCTGCTGGCCAAGGGCACCGATGCCAACGCCAACGCGCTGTTGTCGCCGTATTCCATCCAGTCGGCGCTGGCGATGACCTACGCCGGCGCGGCCGGTGAAACCCGCACCCAGATGGCCAAGGTGCTGCATTACCCGGAGGACGAAACCGCCTTGCACCAGTCGTTCACCGACCTGCAGAAGGCCCTCGAAGCAGTGACGAAAACCACCGCGGAACGGGCGAAAATCGCCAAGGACCAGGGCGGGCCCGGCGAGCCGTTTGTTCTAACGGTCGCCAACCGCTTGTTTGGCCAGGACGGCTATGCATTCCGCCAGCCGTTTTTGGAATTGGTGAAGGACCGTTACCGCGCACCCCTCGAAATGATGGACTTCATCCACAACGCGGACAAGGAACGGCTGAAAATCAATGGCTGGGTCGAGGAACAAACGCACAAACGCATCCGCGATTTGATTCCGGCGAACGGATTGAACGACGAGACCCGGTTGGTGCTGGTGAACGCGATCTACATGAAAGCCCCGTGGGCCGAAACATTTTCCGAAGGCACCACGCAGCCGCTGCCGTTCCAGGTCAAGGGCAACGAAACCCTGAAAGTGCCCACCATGCGCCGGACCGCCCACATGGGCTATGCCAAACGTGAAGGCTATCAGGTGATCACCGTGCCCTACATCGGGGGCGACATGCAGTTGCTCGTGTTGCTGCCCGACGCCAAGGACGGCCTGGCGGCCATGGAAGCCAAAGTGACGCCGGATATCCTCAGCGGTTGCGCCAAGCCCGGCACATCCGAAGTGGAACTATTCCTGCCCAGGTTCAAGATGGAACCACCATTGTTCAAGCTGGGCAAGGTGCTGTGCTCGCTGGGCATGGCGGGCGCCTTCGACAAACCACAAGGCAGCGCCAACTTCGACCGCATGGCACCCCGCAAACCTAACGATTATCTCTATATCTCGGAAGTTTTCCACAAAACCTTCCTCGCGCTCGACGAAAAGGGCACCGAGGCCGCCGCCGCCACCGCCGTGGTTATGATGCGGGCCACCGCTTTTATCGAAAAACCCAAGCCGCTTGAAGTGCGCGTGGACCGACCGTTTTTGTTTGCGATCCAACACCGCCCCAGCGGAACCTGCCTCTTCCTGGGCCGCGTCACCGATCCGCGCTAGAGGATGCACCCACACGGCCCCACCCCCACCCGCTGCCGCAGGCGCGTCCCGCACGCTACGGGACTTGACTTCCCGGTCCCGGCGTGACTTCATCAGTCCATGAAACCACGGTTGCAGGGTGAACTTGCCGGACAAATGCCCGCCACTCGCTGACAACCGGTTTCTATCAGATAGGCAGCGGCCGGATCGCTGTCAGAACCGGAAACACTTGCATGAAAACCATGACCTCGCGCGAACGCCTCATCACCACCCTGAACCACCGCCAACCCGACCGGGTTTGCGTGGACTTCGGCGGGACCTGGATCTCCGGCATTCACACCTCCATCGTCCACCAACTCAAGGAACGGCTGATCGGGCCTGCCGCCCAGCCGGCCCGCGTTCACGAACCTTACCAGATGCTGGCCGAAGTGGACGCCGAACTCCGCGCCGCACTGGCCGTGGATGTCATCGGCGTTTGGCCGCGCAAGACTATTTTCGGTTATGAAGCAACCGACTGGAAACCCTTCACGCTCTTTGATGGCACGCCCTGCCTGGTCCCGGGCAACTTCAATGTCATGCCCGCTCCCGATCACGGCTGGCTGATGTATCCTGAAGGTGACCGCACCGCACCACCCTCGGCGCACATGCCGAAAAACGGTTTTTTCTTCGACACCCTTATCCGCCAGGAACCGATAGACGACGACCATCTCAACCCGCAGGACAATCTGGAGGAGTTCGGCCTGTTCACCGCAGAGGACATCGCCTATTATCGGCAACAGGTTGAATTATTGGACCAAGATGCCACCAACACCGGTGTTGTTCTGCTCGCGCCCGGCACCGCCTTCGGTGACATCGCGCTGGTGCCGGCCCCGTTCCTCAAGCACCCGAAAGGCATCCGCGACATCGGCGAATGGTATATGACCACCGCCGCCCGCCCGGACTATGTCCATGCCATCTTCGAAAAGCAGTGCGAGTTTGCTTTGCAAAACCTGGCAACCCTTATCGACATGTTCGGCGACCGTGTTCAGGCGGTGGTGACCACCGGCACCGACTTCGGTACACAAAACAGCCTGTTCATTTCCATTGATACCTATCGGAAACTGTTCAAGCCCTATCACCAACAGCTCAACGATCTCATCCACCGCAAATCGAATTGGAAAACCTTCATTCATTCATGCGGTGCGGTGGGACCCTTGATCCCGGAGTTCATCGAGGCCGGCTTTGACATTCTCAATCCCGTCCAATGCTCCGCCGCAGGCATGGACCCGGTCATGCTCAAACAGCAATTCGGCAGCGACATCACCTTCTGGGGCGGCTGCATCAACACCCAGCACACCATGTATGAATCCCCGGATGCGGTCTATCGGGAAGTGCGCGAACGCATCGATATCTTCAATAAGGACGGCGGCTTCGTCTGCAACTCGGTCCACAACATCCAGGGCAACTCGCCCATCGAAAACGTGCTGGCAATGTTCAAGGCCATCAAGGACAGCCAGGAGTGAGGACTTTACATGTGACAAACCGCAGGTATTTTTCAAGTCATGAACATCCTAACCGCCATCATCGAGCCTGACGCCGACGGCACGCTGCATCTGCCGCTGCCTGCGTCATGGCGCCACCAGGCCATCCGGGTCAAGGCGGAAATGGAACCCGTTGGAACCTCCTCCGAACACACCAGGGCCGGATCACTGAAAAACCTCCATGGATTCGGCTGCCTCAAAGGCAAAATTTGGATGGCTCCGGACTTCGATGAACCGCTGGAGGACTTCAAGGACTACACGGCATGAGGCTGCTCATCGACACGCACTCGCTGCTATGGTTCTGTGAAGGAAATCCCACCCTGAGCGCCACGGCCCGCGCCGCCATGGAGAATCCCTCGAATGAACGCTATGTCAGCCACGCAACGGCTTGGGAAGTGTCGATCAAACTGAGTCTGGGAAAACTGAAACTTCAGACAGACTATGCGGACATTTTTCCTGGTGTGTTAGATGCGAACGGTTTCGTGTTGCTGGCTCCATCTGTAATCCATTATCAGGCGCTGATTCCACTGCCCCGGCATCACGGTGATCCGTTTGACCGCCTGATTATCGCCCAAGCACAAGTGGAAGAACTCACTGTGATCACCTGTGATGATCATTTTCCTGCCTACGATGTGTCGCTGCTCTGGTGACATGCTCAACTTCATGAACACACAACCCACATCCACGGTCCAAGCCAATTGGAATTACATCCTGCCGGTCTGCCTGGTCGCCACCCTCGGCGGGTTGCTCTTCGGCTTCGACACCGGCGTCATCTCCGGAGCTATCGAGCCCCTAACAGCACGGTTTGGCTTGAGCGATTTCATGAAAGGCTGGGCGTCGGGTTGTGTGCTCGTCGGCTGCGCTGCGGGGGTCCTGCTGGTCGGGCCGGTATCCGATCGTTATGGCCGCCGCCTGGCGATGTTCCTGGCAGCCGCAATGTTTCTCGCATCGGCCATCGGCACGGCTCTCCCCAATGATATTGTGACCTTCATCGTGTTCCGCATTCTGGGTGGTCTGGGCATCGGCATCGCCTCGATTTCCACGCCCATGTATATCTCGGAAATCACCCCGGCGCACATCCGCGGCCGCTTGGTCGCCGTCAACCAGATTGCCATTGTCGGCGGCATCGCCCTGACTTCGGTCATCAACTACTTCATTGCCAAATCCGGGGACCAGGCATGGCTGACTGAGACCGGTTGGCGCTGGATGTTCGGCATTGGCATTCTGCCAGCCATGCTTTTCTCCCTGCTGCTCATGCCGATTCCCGAGAGTCCGCGCTGGTTGATCGAGAAAAAGCGTGAGGACGAGGCCAGGCGTATTCTTGAAAAAGTCGGCGGCAAGGAGTTCGCGCGGACGGAGTTGGACGGCATCAAGGAGGCGATTTCGCAGGAGTCGGGCACATGGGGAGAGCTGTTTTCCGCGAGGCTGCGGCTGCCATTGGTGATCGGCGTCCTGCTGGCGATCCTGCAACAAGTCACGGGCATCAACGTCTTCATGTATTTCGGGGCGACGATTTTCAAGACCATGAGTTCATCAACCGGGGTGGATGCGGGTCTGCTCCAGCAATGCATCATCAACGGCACCGGCGTGTTGTTTACGCTCATCGCGATCGCCAGCGTGGACCGCTGGGGCCGCAAACCGCTCATGCTCGTCGGTTCCGCCGGCATGGGCATCAGCCTGTTAGCCATGGGCGTCATGGCGCAGACGCTCACCGACCCAGCGGCCGTCAGCGGATGGATGTTGTTTTTCATCGTGCTTTACATCGCCTGCTTCGGCTTGTCGGTCGGGCCGGTGGTGTGGGTCATTCTAGCGGAAATTTTCCCCACCGCGGTGCGCGGACGCGCCTTGGGACTGGCGACGTTTTTCCTGTGGACGGCGGATTATGCCGTGACCCAGACCTTTCCGCTCATGGATGCGAAGGATTCCTGGTTTGTGGCCCATTTCAATCATGCCTTCCCATTCTATATCTATGCCGCGTTTTGCGTTGTGCTGATCTGGGTGGTTTGGCGGTTGGTGCCCGAAACCAAGGGCCGCAGCCTCGAGGAGATCGAAAGGAGTTGGTCGCTACCGAAATGAGGCGCGTGACTTTCTCCAATTGTGTGTCCTATTTCCACTGGCAGGGCACGGCACCCATTCCAATCATCTGAAATCCAATCCGACTTATGAACCATCAGGAAACGCATCCGCCAATTGTCCAGCCCCCGCGCATCGCTCTGTTAGCCTGCAATGTGTTTGAGGGGGAGATCACGTTGCATGCTCGTGGCGCGTCCCACATCGTGGAAACACGCTTTTTCGAGATCGGCCTGCACGACCGGCCCGACACCCTGCGCGCCGCATTGCAGGAAAATCTCGATGCGGTGGATGCGCGGACGGACATCGATGCGGTGGTGTTGGCCTATGGTCTCTGCGGTCGGGGAACGGTGGGGTTGCGGCCCATGCGCCACAGGCTTGTGATTCCGCGCGCCCATGACTGCATCACCGTGTTCATGGGCAGCAAGGAAGCCTACGCCGATCATCAACACCGCTGCCCCACCTGTTATTACTACACGCCCGGCTGGAACCGCGCCCGCCGCGTGCCCGGACCGGAAATGCTGGAAATCATGCGCGCCGATCTCGCAACCCGCTTCGATCCGGAGGATGTCGAGTACCTCGTCGCGACCCATCGCGAACAATTGGCGATGCACGACACCGCCGCCTATCTTGACCTCGGCACCCCCGACGCGCAGACCGAAGCGGATTACGCGCACCAGTGCGCCGACTGGCTGGGCTGGAAGTTCAAGCATCTGCCCGGCGATCCCACGCTTTTGTTAGATCTGTTGTGGGGCCGCTGGGACAACGGGCGTTTCCAAATCATCGATCCCGGATGGCAACTGGGCCACTCCCCGGAAGAATCCATCCTGCGTGCCGATGCGCTGCCTCCACAATCTCCAAGCGCATGAGTTCCTCCTCGCATGTTAGGGTCGAGCTGGAATCCGGCGAGCGCCGCGAGATTCCCGTCTCCAAGGATGCGCGCCCGCTAACCGATACGCTCGCCGCATACGGGTTGCCACTCAACACCCGCTGCGGCCAGCGCGGACTCTGCCACGGCTGCGAAGTGCTGTTACTCGAAGGATCGGTGCTGATAGATGGCAGCGAGGTCCATGCTCCGGCCACCGTCCAGGCGTGCCGAGCGCACCCCGCGGACACGGTGCTGGTGCGCATTCCCGCGCGTTCGCATATCGAACACCGGCCACAGGTCGGCGAAACCTTTGAGATTGCCGTGCCCTACGCGCACCAACCGCTATTCCGGCCGGTGCCGGGGCGGCGCGACACGGCGTTCGCGGTGGATGTGGGAACCACCACGGTGGTCGTACTGCTCACAGACCTGGTCACCGGCGAGGTGCTGTCACGGGCGGGCGCATTCAACGCGCAAATCCGCTTCGGCGACAACGTCATCACACGCATCGACGCCGCGCGGAACCCGGAAAACCTCGCTGCCATGCAGCACTCGATCGTGATGGAAACCATCCAGCCACTCCTGCTGCGCGCGTGCGAATTGGCCGCGCGCCCGTTGGAACGGATCGCCGGTGGCGCGATCGCCGGCAACACCACCATGCTCCACCTGCTCACCGGCACAGACCCGACACCGCTGGGCATCGCTCCCTTCACTCCCCGCTTCATCGCGGGCAAACTGCTCACGGCCGGCGCAATCATGTTAGAGGCGGACGGGCTCGCGCCGGAGACACCGCTGCAACTATTGCCCGGCATTGCGGCGTACATCGGCGCGGACATCCTCGCCGGGGTGTTCGCCAGCGGCATGGTCTTTGATACATCACCCAGCCTGCTGGTGGATATGGGTACCAATGGCGAGATCGTGTTGCAAAACGGCGGAAATCTAACCGCCTGTGCCACTGCCGCCGGCCCGGCATTCGAAGGCTGCGGTCTCCGCTGTGGCACCCGCGCGCGCAATGGCGCGGTCAGTGACCTGCTAGTCTCGTTGGATCCGTTTCATCTCGAATCCGCAACCATCGGCAAAATCCCGCTCGCCCGTGCCAACGGACTTTGTGGCTCGGCCTATGTGGATTTCCTCGCATCCGCACGCGCATGCGGCCTGCTCCGGGAAAACGGGCGCTTTGATGGCGCGGCATGGCAAGGCATCCCCGCACCCAACCGCCTCACGGACGATGGCGAACTGGCATTAAGCCTGACCGGATCCAACATCCACGGCGCGTTGCGCATCAGCGAGGTGGATGTCGCGCTGCTGTTGCAGGCCAAGGCGGCGATTGGCGCGGGTATTGATATCTTGTTGGAAACGGCGGGCATCGGCGCGGCGGACCTGGGTTGTGTCTATCTGGCGGGTGGGTTTGGCATGCACCTCAATGTCGCCCATGCCATCCGCATCGGCTTGTTGCCCGGCATCCGCGAGGATCAAGTGCGGGTGGTCGGCAACACCGCACTGGCGGGCGCATTGCTGGCACTGTTGGACCACACCACCCTCGGAAAAATGGAAAAACTGCGCGCGCTGGTACGGGTCATCGAGTTGAACCTTGCGGACGGCTTTGAGGACCGATATATAGATCATCTGATGCTTCCATGAACGATTTCCACGCCATCCCACTGCTCGAGCACCGTCCGTATGACCGGATTCACGAGTACTATCTGCTGCAGGAACCCGCCTTGATGGCGGCCATCCGGCGCGGCGACCGCAGTGAGGCACGGCGCATCATCAACCATGTGCTCGTCCACATCTACAGTGCCGGCGAGGAACGCAGCGATTTGCTCAAAGGACTGCTGCTGGAACTCGTGGTGATGATTTCGCGGGCGGCCGTCGAGGCGGGCGCAATGCAATCCGAAGTGCTCGGCTTCAACTTCCGTTACCTCACGGAACTCGCCGATATCAACGATGACGAGGATCTGGCCGCCTGGCTGCGCAATATCCTGGAACATGTGATGTCAACCATCGAACAGCAGAAGGATTTCACGCCGCCTCTGCTCGTTGGCAAGGCATTGGATTTCATACGTGCGAACCTTCACCGCGACATCTCCCGCGACGAAACCGCCCGCCACGTCGGCATTTCACCCAGCCACTTCTCACGCTTGCTCAAGGAACGCACCGGCCGCACCTTCACCGAGTTGCTGCGGCAATTTCGTGTCGACCTCGCCTGTGATTTATTGCGCGGAACCAGCAGGTCGCTGGCGGAAATTGCCGATGCCTGCGGTTTTTGCGACCAGAGTTATTTCACGCGCGTCTTCCTCGACGTCAAGGGCGTGACCCCCAAGCCGTTCCGCGAGGAATACCGGTCTAACAGATAACGCCGCGGCCATCATGCTACAATGCGACCGCACCTGTTAGGACGCGGATATCCATGATGTCATTCGTGGCGCAACGCGTCGATAGGGTTGAGGGCGGCGGCGCGGCGGGCCGGCATGAAGCCAAAAATAATGCCGATGGCGGCTGAGAAAATGAATGCGATGACGTTGATCTTGGGATCAAACAAAAAAGGTGCGCCGACGACTTTGGCCAGCGTGACACACAAGCCGTAGGCGAGGATGATGCCGCTCACACCGCCGACACAGGAGAGCGTGACGGCCTCCACCAAAAACTGCAGCAACACCTCGCGAGCCCGTGCGCCAATAGCTAGCCGGATGCCGATCTCGCGCGTGCGCTCGGTGACCGAAACCAGCATGATGTTCATGATACCGATGCCACCGACGAGCAAACTAACACCCGCCACCGCACCTAACAGCGATGTCATGACCTTGGTGCTGGAGCTGATGGCATCGGCGAGTTGCAGGGAATCGAAAACCGAGAAATTATTTTGCTCGTTGCGGGTCAGTCCGCGGCGCTCGCGCATCAGGGAGGTGATATCCGCCACGATATACGCGGTGGGGTAGCCGTCCTGCGCGGAGATCATCACCTGGTTGATGTTGTTTTTGGAACCACGCCCGGTGAGGCGGCGCCGGAGGGTGGTGATCGGGGTAATGATGTTATCGTCCAAATCATCCCCGTATCCGCCTTGGCCTTTCACGGCGGTGAGCCCCACAACTTCCAATGACATGCTTTTAAGGCGGATTTTCTTGCCGATGGGATCGACGTCCTTGCCGAAGAGTTCCTTGCGGATGGTTTCGCCAATGACACAAACGGCAGCCCCTTCGACGACCTCGGCGTCGGTGAAAAACCGCCCCAAACTGAGTTTCCAATTGGCAATACTGAAATAGTCGGCAGAAGTGCCCTGGATGTCGGTACTGCGGGCGTTTTCAAGGTAAATCGCCGGCACGTTGGCCTGGCCAAACGGGGCGACGGCCCGGATGCCGGAGACTTGCTCGCGGATCGCCTGCACATCCGTCTGGCTGAATTGCGCCACTCCCCAGTTGTGCCAGCCCTGTCCCGGCCGCAGCATCAGCAGGTTGCTGCCCATGTTGGCAATCTGCGCCTTCACCGCGACCGTGGCGCCGCGCCCCAACGTCACCATCGTGACCACCGCAGCCACCCCGATGACAATCCCCAGGACTGTTAGGAAAGCGCGGGTCAGATTCCGGCGGATTTCGCGCAGCGCAATCAGGAAGGCGTTGAGGAACATGGGTTTTAAGTTATTAGTTATTAGTTATCGGGAAGACGCAAGACTTGAAGACGCAAGACGCAAGAAAAGAGCAAGAGGCAAGCCGTAAAGACTCTGCTCTTGAATCTTCAAGTCTTGGGTCTTGCATCTTCCGTCTCTTCATCCGATTCGATGAGACCGTCCATGACATGGATGATGCGTCTGGCATGGGTGGCGACACTGTCCTCATGGGTGACCATGATCACAGTGATGCCGAGTTCGGAGTTGAGGTGGCGCAGGAGTTGCATGATTCCGCGGGTGGTTTTGGAGTCGAGGTTGCCAGTGGGTTCGTCGGCAAACAGAGTGTGGGGGTTGGTGACAATCGCCCGCGCGATGGCAACGCGTTGTTGTTGCCCGCCCGAGAGTTCGGCGGGGGTGTTGCGTTCCTTATCGGGGAGACCCACACTGGCCAAGGCGGCGCGGGCCAGTTGGTGGCGCTGCTTGCGTGAATAACCCCGATACAACAAGGGCAGTTCCACATTTTCCAACGCGGAGGTGCGGGCCAACAGGTTGAAACCCTGGAAGATGAAACCCAGGGCGTGGCGGCGCAGCAGCGAGCGCTGATCCTGGTTGAGGGTTTCCACCCGGATGCCTTGGAATATATAACTCCCGGAGGTCGGGGTGTCGAGACAACCTAACAAATTCATCAGGGTCGATTTGCCGGATCCACTGGGCCCCATGACGGCGACAAACTCGCCGCGCGTGATGGTCAGATCGATGCCGCACAACGCTTCGAACGCGGCATCACCGGAACCGTAGGTTTTGGTGATGCCGCGCAGATCGATGAGTGCTTGCTGAGGCATCAGGTGGCGGTCGGTTTGACGCTGACAATGATCGACATGTCGGGGCTGAGGTTGTCACCCGAGATCTCGGTGACCCGACCATCGGTGATACCGATATGGATCAGGACTTCGACGGGATTGCCATCCTTAAGAACCCAGACGCGGGGACCGCTGGCGGCGGGGCTGGCTTTGGGCGGTGGGTTGCTGCCGTGGCCCCAGCGCCGGCCACCACCAGGAGAGAGCCGTTGGACGAGGGTGCGCTTGGTTTCATCGGGCTTGCCGATTTCGGCGGCGGTGACCGGATCAAAGCGCAGGGCGGCGTTGGGGATGATCCAGATGTCTTTCTTGTTGTCGATGGAGATATCGACCGAGGCGGTCATGCCGGGGCGCAACGACAGATCCTCGTTAGCCACCTCCAATTCGGTGCTGTAAGTCACGACGCCGCTGTTGTTCGCGTTGTTGCCGCCACTGTTGGAGGCGGTGTTGGATCCGGCGGCGCCGAACGAAACTTTTTTCACGGTGGCGGTGTAGGTGCGGGTCGGCCAGGCATCAACGCTGAAGCTGGCGCTTTGACCCACCGCCACGCGGCCGATATCCGCTTCGGCGACGGCAACCACGAGTTCCATTTTCCTGAGATCCTCGGCGATGGTGAAAAGCGTGGGCGCAGTGAACGAAGCGGCCACCGTTTGGCCGACTTCGATGGAGCGGGAAAGCACGATGCCATCGACGGGCGAACGGATGATGGCCTTTTCCAGATCCCGTTCGAAGGACCGGACTTCGGCCTCGGCCCCGGCGACGGCGGCCTTGGCGCTTTCGAGGTCCGCCTTGGAGCGGGCCACGGTGGCATGAGAGGTTTCCATGGTGGCTTTGGACGGGGTTTTGCCACCGCTCAGTTGATGGAGTTCCTGCTGGCGGGCTAGGGACGCCTCGCTTTCCTGCACGGTGGCTTCCGTCTGACTGACCTTGGCCTTGGCTGCAAGCAAGGCGGCCCGGCTGCGTTCCGTTTGTTGGTTGAGTTTGGAGGTTTCGAGTTTGGCAAGGGTTTGGCCTTTTTTCACCATGTCATTGGTGTCCACCAAGACTTCCTGCGCGGTGCCGGAAAGCTCGCTGCCGATTACCACCTGGTTGGTGGGGGCGAGGTTGCCGGCAGCGGTGATCACCAGCGAAATCTCCCCGCGCTTGACCGCCTCGGTGACGTAATCCGGCCCCTCCACGCTGTGGCCGTTCCTGCTGTGGTAGTAGATATAGCCACCGATGAGCGCGACAACTAACAACGTGATGACAATCCATTTCCGCCGCGGGTGGGAGGCTCCGCGTTGGACGATTGCGGCGAGGTTTTCAGGGGTGTTCGGCGAGGATATCATGACTGTGATATGGGGAAATTCATGAACCCGCGGACCAACCGCCGCCAAGAGCCTGATAGAGGCGGATGTATGCGGTGGTGCGGTCGGTGCGGGTGGCAAACAAGTTGTCCTCGAGGCCTAGCAGCGTGCGCTGGGCGTCGAGCACTGCGAGGAAGTCGATCTCGCCGGCTCGGTAACGCAATTGGGCGAGGGCGTCGGCCTCGCGGGCGGCGACGGTGGCTTTTTCCAAGCTTGCCAGGCGCTCGGCACTGCGGCGGCAGGCAATCAGGGCGTCCTCGGTTTCGGAGAGCGCGGTGAGCACGGTGGAGCGATAGGCTTGAACTGCTTGTTCCTCGGCGGCGGTGAAGGCCTGGATGTTAGAGCGGATGCGACCGGCATCGAAAATGGGACTGGTGACGCCGGCGAGGAGGTTGGCGCTGGCGGTTTCAGGATTGAAGATTTTCCCGGCAGACAACGCGTTGAGGCCGAGGGAGCCGGAAAGATTGAGCGATGGAAAACGCGCGGCATCCGCAGCGCGGGTGTGCGCGGCGGCGGCCAGCACCTGATAGCCGGCCACCCGCACGTCCGGGCGTTGGCGGAGGGTGTCAGCGGGAATCCCAACGGCCAGGCTGCGGGCGGGATTGGGGATGCCTTTTTTGTTAGATGAAAGGGGCGCATCGAGACTGCCTGGCGTGCGACCGGATAACAATGCGAGTTGATTGCGGGCTTGCGCGGCGGCTTGCTCCAGCGCGGGGATGCCGGCGCGGGCTTGTTCGAGACTGCTGATGGCTTGGCTGGCTTCGAGTGAGTCCGCAGCGCCGGATTGTTGCCGCCAGCTTGCGAGCTGGGCGGTTTGCTCGCGGGTTTTCACGTTGTGGCGCAGCACTTCGAGGCGCGCCTCGTTAGCCCGCAGGTTGGTGTAGGCAATCGCGATTTCCGCAGCGAGCGCCGCTTGCACGGAGTGGAAATTTTCCTCTGCGGCACCGAGGTTGGCGGCGGCGGCGGCCACCACGCTGCGGCGCTTGCCAAACAGATCCACTTCCCACGATGCATCGAGTCCGGCGGAATAGGCGCGGCTCGCAACGGTGCCTGCGGAGTCGATGTGGGTCGAACGGGTGCCGACTGCAGCCGATGCGTCGAGCATAGGGAAAAGCGACGCCTGCTCCGCATTGTGGCGGGCCCGCGACTCCCGGACCCGCGCGGCGGCGGAAGCGACGTCGGGACTGGACTTGAGCGCGTCGGCAATCACCCGGGTGAGTTCCGGATCTTCAAAGCGATTCCACCATCGGGAAAGATCATGCGACGGCGCAGCAACCGGAAATCCGCCGGCGTTCTTCCAGGCTGCGGGCAATGCCAGAGTGGGCCCTGTGGATGGTGCATTGAGTGAACAAGCGCCCAGACCCAGCGGAATCAGACTTGAGCAGATCAGCAAGCGGGGATGTGACATGTTGATTTCTAAAGGCATGCCATGGGTTTCCGTAGATGAACGGAATCCATCATGGCATGGCCTGAAATCATACGCGGCAAAACACCGCTCCTTTCATGGTGATGGTGTCAGCATGGTGTTCTTTTGCTTGCTTTTGCTTGCTTTTGCTTGCTTTTGCTTGCTTTTGCTTGCTTTTGCTTGCTTTTGCTTGCTTTTGCTTGCTTTTGCTTGCTTTTGCTTGCTTTTGCTTGCTTTTGCTTGCTTTTGCTTGCGGGCGTGTCACAACCCTGTCCATTGTTAGTCTATAGGTAACTTTCCATGAGTGGATGCAGGCGTTCCAGGGCTTGTCTGTAGCAGGTCGGAATCGTGAGCGCGGTGCGTAGCCAGCGGATGAACTGAAGGCTAAGTTCGGTGGGTCGATAGAGGTCAAGAAAGAGCGCCTTAGGAAATGGGCGGCCCGATTTTTTGGCATTGGCCTCGCGCCGGTCCAGATCCTTGTGATAGGCCTTGATGACTTTGGTGTCCTCGATGCCTTCCTCGGTTTTGAGGGTGGCTTTGAAAAGTTGCAGCAGGTTGTTGGCGATGCAGATGGAGATGACCTGGATGGTTTTGGCCGTGTCGCTGGTGGCCCAGGCCTTGCGCTCGTCGAGTTTCTGTTCTTGTTGGTCGAAGGATTTCTCAATGCGCCAGC
>CAISTY010000122.1 GCA_903888515.1 Akkermansiaceae bacterium
CGGTTGATGATGGAGGCAATAAACGCAAAACTGACGTGAACCACCAAATGAATATTTACTACCGCACCCGGACAAAAACTACTCAAGATGGTCTCATCATCAGTGCAAACTATGGAAAAATCTATGGGGATATCGATATCAGCAGCGGAAACATAGACAAGGGATTTTATGCCTCGCTAGGCTTTGCTGCGTGCTATTTCAACCCAACGCCGAATGACCGCAACGTCGAGTTCGACCCGAAGCGCAACCTGAATCCCGACGGCAACGTGCGGCAGCCATAAGCATTTCCCGGCTTTTCCATCCGCATGCGCATGGGCAACAGACTGACTGGCATCATTGACTTCAACGACAATAGAGGCGTCTCTGGATCGCGCACCATGATCGAAACCATGAACACCACGAAAATGAAACGCACAGCCGTATTATTGTTTGCGCTTTGCGCCGTCTCCTATGGGGCACCGGAGCAGAAATTGAGAATCCGCGTGACTGACGAGTCTGGAGCGCCGCTCAAGGATGTCGCCTGCATGGGCGGATGGTGGAAGGACGTATTTGTCCACGGAGCCACCAATATGGACGGCATCGTGGAACTCACGGGGCAAACTAGGCGCCACGAGACTCTGGCGAAAGCCACGATTGAGGGTTATAGCGGCCTCATGGTGCCAGCGCCACCCGCAGCCTGGCGAAACGCCTGGACGAATCCTGTGTAGTTAGGGAATCCACGATCTTGACCCGCTCCCAGCGCGGGTTGATCGTGGTGAAGGTTTCCGTTCCCACGGCCTGCCAATCCAACAAATCAGAGGAAAATTCCGGGATATATGTCAGGCCGGACACGCTGGCACTCGTCCGGCGGACGAATTCGATGGTGAGGCGGTCATTTCCCATGATGCTTTCCAAGCGCACCGCCGGCAGGCCGCGCAAGCCGGTGTTAGGTATCATGGTCGCGCGCTCGTTGAATATCGGGTCGAGATTCAGGGCGAACTCCAGCATGTTGTGGATGCCGTCGCCATCGAAATCCGCCAGCGGGCCGGTGGTTGTTGGAGTGGCGATTTGCGCGGGGGTGAAATAGAGCCGTTGCCAGGCACTGTAGCTTTCAGGTGCCAGCGATCCCGCTTCCGGCGCGACGCTTGTAATCCAGGGCATTGCCGCCGAGATCCGGGAACAGTAAAAAGCGGCGGGGATGTTAGCCGCCTGCTCTTCACGGTTGATCCAGACTGGCGGATCTCCATCCAGATACTGCAGGCCGCCCATATCATAAAGCGCCGCATGGAAGGCGGTCCCCTCCGGACCGGTCCGGAATGGACCATCTACTGTGAAGTTGACGCCGGCCAGCCGCCACAGGCCATCCTCCAATACAAACAGGCCGCCGCCGGAATCTTTATCCGATAGATGACATTCATCCGCAATCCCGGGGTTGTCGAAGTTGCAATACAGGAGTTCACCGTATTTCGGGTCGATCCACTTGTTCACCACCGTATTGCGGCCCCAGCGCACGACATAGTCATAAGTTCCCCATTGCCAGCCTTTCGATTCGCCGGACACCACGACCGCCGCACCGCGCTGGGTGCCTCGTCCGAACACGGTTGCCGTAGCCCCGATGTCCACCACCCCGCTGGAAAGAGGCGCACAAACCGGGAACGGCTTGTCGTGACGCACTTCCCAAATCATCAGATCGGTGGTCGATGGACTCGGGTGATATGCAATGGTCACATAACTGTCCCCGTGGAAATAGAAGATATCGCCTACGGTCCCATAGAAGTGTTTGGCGGTGATGAAAAAATGCGGGGCGATGGGCACGCCCAAAAAACCATTGAACTTCCCTTCATACTGCCAGCCGGAGTTGTCGCCCGGAGTGGAAGTGTGATGCTGCGGATCGTCCGTTTCCAAAAAAATAACCGCATCAGACCGGCCCGCCCATCCTAGGGCGAGCAAGAGGCAAAATATCGGCAAACCACGCATGTTCACGCCGGGAGCATAGCACGTTTTTTCAAGGCATCGCAACAAAACAAGCCCTGCGGAAATGTGGCGGGGGTTTGCAACCACCATGCCATGCCGCCTGGCTTGGCAGCAGCATGTGTCCTGCTAAACAAAAACCGTTTCCGGCATGCTCGCTCTTCGTATCCTCGGCCCAGCGGCGCAGTCCAGTCGCGCCAGAAGTCGTCAAAGCAACGAACCATGGCCTATACAATGCAACAAGGCTGCGCACCGGTGCAGAAACAAACGCGACAATCCTGTTGACGACCGTCACCGGATTTGTCGTGATGGGGATCATGAAAGCGCGGACCGAGTTATTGTTATATCGTTTGGGTTGGTTGGCGGGAATGATGATGCGACCGTCATGGCGAACAATGGATTCGTCGTTTGAATCCTGGGCATACGGTAGTGGATTGTTGAGGCAGATTCAAAGGCTTGAGTACCAAGCGTATTTGGAAACGCGCCGGGATCCGGAAAGCGGAGAGCGGGTGATACGGTTGACGGCAAAGGGTGCGGCGCTCTGTCGGTTGGGTTCCGATCCCGAGGCCCGCTGGGGACGTGAGTGGGATGGAAAGTGGCGGTGGGTGATCTTTGATATTCCGGAATCGGATCGCACACTGCGTGCAAGGATCCGCAGGCGTCTGTGCAAGGAGGGCTTCGGCTGCCTTCAACAGAGTGTTTGGATCACGCCCGATCCATTCGGGAGCATGATTGAAGAACTGCGCGGAGCAGCGGTCAATGGAAGTTCCCTCACTCTGATGGAGGGGGTTCCGATGGCCGGTGAAACTTCTGGCGACTTGGTCCGCAGCGCATGGGATTTTCATGCCATTTATCAGGCATGGAGTGCGTTGTCGGCACATCTTGACTCGGTCACAAATGCTTCATTGGTCCAGCATGATGCGCATCTGGTGCCTTGGTTGGCAAAGGAGATGCGTCTAGTCCAAGGTCTTCAACGCATCGATCCGTTGCTTCCCGGAGCACTACTGCCCAAGGACTATCCAGGAAGAAAAATCTGGAAAACACGGGGCAAAATCATGGAGAGGCTTGCCGCACGTACGGGCTGAGACTTGGGATTCAACCTGCTGTACCACCTGTTGAACTGCGACAATGGTATGTGACGGCCGTCACGAGAACTGGGGAGATGCGGGTTTCGATTTTCGGTTTCCGGTGGCGGGTAAGCCACACTCAAGCGGCCAGTGTCATGAGGCGGCGGCAGACTTCCTCGACGTTGGCACGGGAGTTGAAGGCGGAGATGCGGAAGTAGCCTTCGCCGGCGGAGCCGAAACCGGATCCCGGAGTGATGACGACCTGTGCCTCGCCTAACATTTTGTCGAACATGTCCCACGAGCTGAGGCCGGGCGGGCAGCCGACCCAGACGTAAGGGGCGTTCACTCCGCCGAAAACGGGAAGACCGGCGGCGGCAGCGGCTTCGCGGAGGAGTTTGGCATTGCCCATGTAGTGTGCGATGAGCGCGGCGACCTGTTGTTTTCCGGCTGCGGAAAACAATGCGGCAGCGGCCTTCTGGACCGGATAGCTGGCACCGTTGAACTTGGTGGTGTGACGGCGGCTCCAAAGTTGATGCAGCGGCACACGGCTGCCATCATCGGCCTGGCCACACACGGATTTCGGGATGACCACACAGGCGCAGCGCACGCCGGTGAACCCGCCATTTTTCGAAAACGAGCGGAACTCGATGGCGCAATCGCGCGCGCCATCGATTTCGAAGATCGAATGCGGAATGGCGGGATCCTGGATGAAAGCCTCGTAGGCGGCGTCAAAGAGAATGATGGCGTCGTTAGCCCTCGCGTATTTCACCCACGCCTCGAGTTGCGCGCGGGTGGCCACGGCGCCGGTTGGATTGTTAGGGAAACACAGATAGATGATGTCCGCCTTCCCTGCGGGAACATCCGCGACAAATTGGTTGGCCGCGTTGCATGGCAGGTAGAGCAAGCCGGCGTAGGTGCCCTGGGCATCGGCGTCGCCGGTATTGCCGGCCATCACGTTGGTATCGACATACACCGGATAGACCGGATCGGTGATGGCGATGGTGTTGCCCTTGCCGAAGATGTCGAGGATGTTGCCGGTATCGCACTTCGAGCCGTCGGAGATGAACACCTCGTCCGCGCTGATGCCGAGGCCGGCGAACTGGTGGTCCACAATGGCTTGGCGCAGAAACCCGTATCCCTGCTCCGGACCGTAGCCTTTGAACGTCTCGCGGTCGGCCAATTCCGCAACTCCTTCATGCATCGCCTGCACGGCTGCGGGCGGCAACGGCTCGGTCACGTCGCCGATGCCACAGCGGATGATGCGTGCGGCCATGGCGGGATGGTTTTCAGAATAGGCCTTCACCCGGCGGGCGATTTCGGGGAAAAGGTATCCGGCTTTGAGTTTGAGGAAATTCGAGTTGATGGCGGCCATGACGGCGGACGTGTAACGGCCTGAGGCGGATCGCGCAAGGGTGGAGATGCCGGAAATGGTCCTGCGGTCCCGCCAGGGCGGTCACCTTGGCGTTTGACCGATCGGCATCGGGCGGCTACGGTCCCGCCCGAGATGACCATTGACTCCTACGCGAACCGCTTTGTGTGCGATCTGCAGGCCTACGAGCCCGGCAAACCGATTGACGAAACCGCCCGCGAACTCGGGCTCGATCCCTCGCAGATCGTCAAAGTCGCCTCGAACGAAAACCCACTCGGGCCGTCGCCCATGGCGAAAGCCGCCATGCGAGCCGCCCTTGAGGAGGCGCACATCTATCCGGACGGTGGCGGCTACCGCTTGCGCACCGCCATTGCGGATTCGCTGGGGTTGGGGTTCGAAAACGTGGTGCTCGGCAACGGTTCTAACGAAATAATCGAGTTGCTCTGCCACACGTTTCTCAACCGCGAGACGGAATTGATCGCCGCGGAACACGCCTTCGTGGTGTACAAACTCATGGCCACGCTCTTCGGGGCGAAATACGTTGAAGTTCCCGATCCCGACTTCATTCACGACCTTCCCGCGATGGCCGATGCCATCACGGAAAACACGCGCCTGGTTTTCATCGCGAATCCTAACAACCCGACGGGTACCATGGTGGACCAGCAGGTTATCGACCGCTTCATGGACCGACTCCCGGAGCATGTGATCGCAGTGTTCGACGAGGCCTATATCGAGTTTCCCGGGAATCCGCCGGATACGCTTCGTTATGTGCGCGAGGGCCGCAACGTGTGCGTGCTGCGGACCTTCTCGAAAATCCACGGTCTGGCAGGCTTGCGGGTGGGTTATGGTTTGGCACCCGCGCCGCTGGCGGCACTTCTGCAAAAGGCCCGCCAGCCATTCAATGTGAATGCCATCGCCCAGGCCGGCGCGCTCGCCGCTCTAACGGACAAACAACACATCGCCAACACCCGGCAAGTGAACCGCGAGGGCATGGCCTTCTATGAACAGGCGTTCCGTGAACGCGCACTGCAATTCGTCCCGAGCCAAGCGAATTTCCTGCTGGTCAAGCCGGGCGGCGGTGACCGCGTGTTCCGCGACATGCTCCAACAGGGCGTCATCGTCAGGGCCATGAGCAGTTACAAACTGCCCGATTGGATCCGCATCTCGATCGGAACCGACGCCCACAACCAACGCTGCCTCGAAGTGCTCGACGCGGTGCTCGCCAAAGCAAAAGAATAGATAGAGGATCGTGGATAGGAGATTGGAGATTGGAGATTGGAGATTGGAGATTGGAGATTGGAGATTGGAGACAGAAGACAGAAGACAGAAGATAGAAGATAGAAGATAGAAGATGGGAGATGGAGGATGGGTCCGCTTCTTCCACGATCTGTAATCCGCGATCCACAATCCACAATCCGCAATCCTTGACGCTACAATGACTTGGTGGCGGGACGCCACCAGCACGGTCTGCCGCGGGACGCGTCAGCCACTTTCGCAATCCGCAATCCGCAATCCGCAATCCGCAATCCGCAATCCGCAATCCGTAATCCGCAATTCACAATCATCCCATGAGCCCTGACCTGCACCGCACGACCATCGCCGCCGTCGCCACTCCGCCTGGCATGGGCGCGGTTTCGTTAGTCAGGATATCCGGGCCGGCGGCGGTACAAGTGGCGGATTTGGCGAGCGACGGCAGGGTATCCGCCCAAGCGCCGCGGACCGCCCGCCATGGTTGCATCCGGGATGGCGGAGGGCGCGTGATCGACGACGGCCTGATCACCGTATTTCCCGCGCCCCACAGCTACACCGGTGAAGACTGTGTGGAATTCTCCGGACATGGCGGCATGCGGGTCACCCGCGAGGTATTGGAGCGCATGCTTGCGTGCGGGGCCGTGCTCGCCGGGCCCGGTGAATTCACCCGTCGCGCGTTCCTCAATGGCAAGCTCGACCTGACCCAGGCCGAAGGCGTGATGGATCTCATTGCCGCGCAATCCCGGCTGTCGCTGCGTGCCGCACGCAGTCAACTTGAGGGCATCCTCGGCCGACGCACCACCGAAGCGCGCGATCATTTGTTGGAAACCCTCGCCCATCTCGAAGCGTGGATTGATTTCCCGGAGGAGGACATAGATCCGCATACCGGCACCCGGTTATGCGCGGGAGTCCAAGCGGTTCTCACCACCGTTGATGCGCTGCTCGCCACCGCCGACCAGGGACGGATCCTCCGTGAGGGCGTGCACACCGTGATCTTCGGCCAACCCAATGTCGGCAAATCCAGCCTTCTCAACCGTCTGCTGGGTTACGCGCGGGCCATCGTCAGCGAGACTCCCGGAACCACCCGCGATACCATCGAGGAATCCATCAACCTGCTGGGCATTCCGCTGCGCCTCGTCGATACCGCCGGCATGCGCGAGGCCGCCAACCTGATCGAGGCGGATGGCATTCAACGCACCATCCGCCGGATCGAGGACGCCGATATTTTGTTAGAGGTGGCGGATGCCAGCGGCCCGCGACCCGCCGCCGCAGTGTTTCCGGCAGGAGCGGCGAAGCATTTGTTAGTGCTCAACAAGTTGGATCTCGGCGAGCACCCGTCATGGGCGGGGGTGGCTGCGGTGCGCCTATCCTGTCTCACCGGTGAGGGCTTCGACACGCTGGCCAACACCATCCGCGATGTGCTGCATTTCAGCGAGGTCGATTGGGGCGAACACGCCGTGGCGATCAATGCCCGCCACCAGGCCAGCCTGCTCGCGGCCCGCGCCGGCCTGATCGCCGCGCTCGAGGTGTTAGACGATCCTGCGCGCCACCCGGAACTCGCCGCCATCGACCTGCGCGAGGCGCTCGACGCCCTGGGCGAAATCCCCGGCCGGGTGGACAGCGATGACTTGTTAGGTGTGATCTTCAGCCGCTTCTGCATCGGCAAGTAGGGCGGGTCACTCCGTCGCCCCCAGAATGCGTGCCGTGTCGAGGTCGTAGGGGGTGAATTCGAGCAAGACCCGCTCGCCCACCGCAAACCCTATTGTCTCGTCGGCCCGGCGCTTGGACACATGGGCGAGAATCACTTTCCCGTTCGGCAGGGCGACCCGGTAAAGCACCGGACCCAGGTTTTCCAAAACCCGTCCGAGGGTGTGAATGAGGTCTTCGGGCATGGCGCGCGCCGAGTTTCAATCCGGATGCCAGCGGGCTGCAAGCCTGGCTGCGGACGATTTTTCGGTAAAATCGCCTCGCAAAGCACGACCATGCTTGACGGCATGTCCAAGATAGGCAAAATTACGAACGTCTGCTCGGTTGCACCGGCAGAAACACCCCGAATTTTCAAACTCCATTTTTCCAACTCCCATGAAGAACATCCGTCTTTCCACTGGTTTTGCCGTTCTCGGCTGTCTCTTGTTGGCCTCCTGCTATCCCGTCAACGAGAATCCCAATCAAAAAAAGGTCACCAAGAAGGCCCCGGCAACAGTCGCCACCAATCCCGATCCGCAGAAACTCAAGGAGCAGGAAGCCCTGAAAAAGAAGGAACAGGAAGAACTCGCGCAGAACAATCCCGCTGGGAATACCGACCCTGCCACGCAACCCGCCGGACAACCCAAGCCGCCCGTTGAATCAAAGACCGAATACGCCTTCGCCAACAAGGTTCCCGGTAAAGAAGGTTTCGTGTTCAGCCCCTACAACAACAAAGTGGTGGACGTGCGGGACATTCCAACCGGCACCTTGGTCATGGATCCCACCTATCCGGCTGCCGAAAAGAAATTCTTCCGGGTTCCCTGATCCTTCCTGATTCCCGGTAAACCCATTGCTGGAAAAACCAACCGGGTCCGGACCTCTGGACCCGGATTGTTGCTTAATGAGCGCGGATCTCTCCAACATCACGATTCTTGGCGGTGGTCTGTTAGGCGGATCACTCGCCCTGAAACTTGCCACTTTGGATCCGCCGCCGCACGTCCGTCTGTGGGCGCGCAGAAAAGACACCGCCAACGACGCCCGCGCCCTCGGCATCCGCGGGGCCACCTGCGACCTCGCCGCAGCCGTCGAAGGAGCCAATCTGCTGGTGCTTGCCGTGCCGGTGGGTTCCATGGCGGCGCTCGTTGCCCAAGCCTTGGATGCCGGCCTGCCCGCAGGTTGCCTTGTCACGGATGTCGGCAGTGTGAAACGCGCTCCGCACCAAAGCATCCCCCCGGTGCTCGCGGGACGCGGCATCGCATTCATCGGCAGCCACCCGATGGCCGGCTCCGAGCGTGTCGGAATCGCCGCCGCAGACGCCCGCTTGTTTGAGGGCTCCGCCTGCCTCCTGACCAATGACGAACACGCGCCCGCCGCGCAGGCAGAGGCGTTGGAACGCTTCTGGCAAAGCGTCGGCTGCCGCACCACCTGGCTGAACGCGACCGCTCATGATGCCTTGGTCGCCCGCATCAGCCATCTGCCACACATCATGGCTGCCAGCGCCGCCCGCATTTGCCTGTTAGACCCGGCCCATGGTTGCTTTGGCGGCGGTGGCCTGAGGGATACCACACGGGTTGCCTCGGGCAACCCGGACATGTGGGCGGAAATCCTCATTGAAAACCGCGAGGCTCTGTTAGGTCCGCTGCGCGAAACCCTCGCCGACCTCGGCGAAATCCTCGCCCATCTGGAAAACGCCGGGCAGGAACCCGTTCGCCAATGGCTGGCCACCTCCAAAGAACAACGCGATTTGCTCAAACCTAACTGTTAGTCAGTCCCGCCTCTCCTCATGTCGGAATTCCGCGTCACCGCCATTTCCAAACTTCACGCGGAATTCACGGTTCCGGGAGACAAAAGCATGTCCCACCGGGCCGCCATTCTCGGCGGACTTTCCAACGGCGTCTGCGTGATCCGCAATTTCCTGCCCAGCGAGGATTGCCTCAACACGCTCCACGCCATGCAGGCGCTGGGCGCGTCCTGCGAAATCCTCGATGAACTCGCCGGATACGGCCCGCTCAACCTGCGCATCCACGGGCGATCGATGCGCTTGAGTGCTCCCGCCGCAGCGCTCGATTGTGGCAACTCGGGCACCGGCATGCGCTTGCTCGCGGGCGTGTTGGCGGGCCAATCGTTCGCCTCGGAGTTATATGGAGACGCCTCGCTTTCCTCGCGTCCGATGAACCGCATCACCGTTCCTCTCGGACAAATGGGCGCTCACATCGAATCCCGCGGTGAAAAACCCGGTTGCGCTCCGTTAGTGATCCAACCCGCCAAGCTCAGGCCGATCACCTATGAAATGCCTGTCGCCAGCGCCCAGGTGAAAAGCGCCATCCTGCTCGCCGGACTTTTTGCCGATGGCACCACCACGGTCATCCAACCCGCCGCCACGCGTGATCACACCGAGCGCATGCTCGCCGCCTTCCACGTCACCACCCGCCAACTGGGAAATGCCATCTCGATCGATGGCGGACAAATCCCCGCAGCTTGCGATTTCACCGTGCCCGGGGATATCTCCAGCGCCGCCTTCTGGCTGGTGGCCGCCGCCGCCCTGCCCGGTGCCCGTCTGCTGCTAACAGACATCGGCCTCAACCCCACACGCACCGCCATCCTCAAGGTGCTCAGCCGCATGGGCGCCCGGATGTCAGACGTCGTCCATCACGCACATGGCGAACCCATCGGCAATATCGAAATCCACGGTGCGCCCCTCACAGGCACCACCATCCTTGCAAGCGAGGTGCCCAATCTCATCGATGAAATCCCCGTCATCGCCGTTGCCGCCGCTCTCGCCGATGGACGCACCGTCATCCGCAACGCCCGCGAACTGCGCGTCAAGGAAACCGACCGCATCACCACCGTGGTCAACAACCTCCGCGCCATGGGTGCCGTGGTCGAGGAGTTCGAAGACGGCATGGAAATCCACGGTGGCCACCCCTTGCATGGCACGCAAATCGATAGTTTCGGTGACCACCGCATCGCCATGGCATTTGCCATCGCCGGACTTTTCGCCACCGGAGAAACCCTCATCCGCAACACCGCTTGCGTGAACACTTCCTATCCCGGCTTCGCCCGCCACCTCGACGCCATCCTCCAGCAACGATCCAACGCTTCCGATTTCACCCTGCCACTGGCTTGAAGCCCATGTCTAATGACCAATGACTTCTAACCACTCACCCCCCACACCGCGAGATTGTGCACCGCACTTTGCCATCGCCATCGATGGTCCCGCCGCCTCCGGCAAAAGCACGCTAGCCCGCAAACTCGCCCAGCACCTCGGCCTCATCATGGTCAACTCCGGCGCCATGTATCGTGCCGTCACTTGGAAAGTCCTCCGCGAACACATTGATCCCCGTGACACCGCCGCGGTCATCTCCCTGTTAGACCGTATCCAGATCCACTGTGGTCATGACGGCATCATGTCCACCATCACCATCGACGGTACGGAACCCGGTGACGAACTCCGCGCCCCGGCCATCAATGCCAACGTCTCGATCATCGCCGCCATCCCGGAAGTCCGAATGCATCTCATCGATCTCCAACGCGGCTATCTCCAGCACGCCAGCATCGTCATGGAAGGCCGCGACATCGGCTCCGTGGTGTTCCCTAACACACCCTACAAAATCTACGTCGATGCTGCCGAATCCGTGCGTGCCGCCCGCCGCGTGGACATGGGCGAGGTGGATTCCATCGCCCAACGCGATGCCGCCGATAGCCATCGATCCGCCGCCCCGCTCGTTGTCGCCGAAGGTGCCGCCATCCTCGACAACTCGAACCTCTCGATCGAATCCGGCGTCTCCGCCGCCCTCGAGATCCTCCGCCACCAAGGACTCGATACATGCTAATCCCCGTTGCCGGGTGCCAGATGGCGTTTGAAGTCCATCGCGGCGTGGAGGACCCTGACGATTTCCAACGACTCTTGACTGGCCCGGAAGAGGATCACATGCCTGCCCTGCGCCGCGATCCTGCAAGCGGGAAAAAGATCGTTCCTTTGGCGGCAACGCGAGGGATCGGCCCGGATGGCTTCAAATCTCTCCCACAAACTGTGGATATAGTGTTCCTCCTGTTGCTTTCCCCAATGTTCAAGGGTGTAGGAGCGGATTGAGCGCAGGTCTTCGAGAGCCGCTTCTGTTAGAACGAACTTCATGCTTCCTCGCGCACCAGCGCCATGAAGTGTTCTTTGGATTCCACCGGCACGACGTCACAGGCTTCAAGCTGTGCAAAGCCAATGGCAGCTTCCCGTGCCAACCACTCGTTTCCCCGCTCGCGGGCCAATTCCTGTCTCAATGCCTCACTTACCACCTCGCTGGCATTGTGGTAGAGCCCTGATTGGACCTTGGCCTTGACTGCATTTTCCAATTCCGGAGTCAATGAGATGTGCATGGCTGGAGGATACAGGCTTTGTTCATCTCAGTCAAATGGGGTTTTGAGATCGTATTTACCGTCCATCTGCGGTTTATTTCTCTTTCCAGGTTCATGGATCTTCATGTCTTGGCTAAAGCGCCGAACTTCTTTCCCAACCCGCGGGTCTTGACGCCACCCCGTATTTGGTCGGATGCTTCGCCCGCGAAGACGCGGTCACAGACAATTATCCCTAACATTCGAATGCCCGAATCCTATCACTGCGGTTTTTGCAAAGCACTGATTTCCCTGGCCGACGTCAACGTGGCTGCGGACCTCGCGCTGTGCCGGGCCTGCGGGAAAACCATGGCGTTCTCCGACATCGCGCCGATCCCCGGCTCGGCAGACGTGGATTTGCAACGCCCGCCCAAAGGGGTGCGCATCGAGGACAGCCCGATCCGCGGCAGGTCGATCATCTATCGAAAAACCTCGCCCGCCGTGTTATTCCTCATTCCGTTCACTGCGGTCTGGTCGGGCGGCTCGATGTACGGCCTCTACGGATCGCAGCTCAAGGAAGGCCACTTCGATTTGTTCCGCAGTCTCTTCGGCCTGCCGTTTCTGCTAGGCACGGTGATTTTGGTTGCCGCCATTTTGTTCATGCTGTTCGGGGGTTGGAGAATCGGCTATTCGCAGGGCGTGCTCGCGGTGGCATTGGAGATCGGTCCTATCAGTTGGACCCGTAGGCTGTCCTGTGACCGCAGTGCGCGCGTCAGCATCCGGTCCGCCAAATGGCAGAAGAACAACGTTTCGCAGCAGTTGATCCAAGTGGAATGCCAAGGCAACACTTTGAACTTCGGCTCACCCATTCCAGACGAACAAAAGGCCTTCATCGCCGAAGCCCTCCGCAGGTCTCTGGCCGAGGGCTGAGGATGCCCTTGAAAGAGTGCGTCCTGCCCAGAGTATTAAACCCACCATGATCCCCACATTTTCAGGAACAAACGCCACGATCCTGGACCCGCGCATGGGTTTTCCCCGGCGCGGGAAACACGCAAGGCATGTTCTGGCATCAGGTGCCGCGGTGGCCATGGTGCTCGCCTGCATGCCGTGCCAGGCCGCCACGGAGGAGGCCTACAAGGTGCTCGAACCTGAAAAAACGAAGCATCTGTTTGAATCCGCGCATTTTGTCGCCCGCTGGAATGACAACGACGGTGTGACCTTGAGCGATGATGAACTCCGGAAGGGATTGGCAACACTCGAAGGCATCCGTGATTTTTATCTCGGCCCGGTCGCGTTCCCGAAGCCGTATGACAAGCAGCCGGTGAAATATAAAGTCAGCGTGAACCTCAGCAACAAGGGCTGGGCAAGCGGCAGCGGCACCGGCAAAAACGACCCCGCCATGTGGCTCCACTTCAATGCGTTCAAGGACAAGCATGCCCTTGCACACGAATTCGCCCACAGTCTGCAGTTTTCCACGATGGGTTTGCGCGATTCGCCGTTTGTCGGTTGGTCGTGGGAATCCAATGCCGAGTGGATGACCCACCAGATGTATCCCGACCAGGTCGGATGTTCCGACCAACTGGTTAACGCCCCGCACTTATACTATGGGTCCACCCGTAACCGCTACGGCAACTGGCAGTTTTGGGAATATATCAAAGACACCTTCGGCTACCCGGCGATCAATGACATCTGGGCCAAGGCCACCAAACCCGGCAAGCCCGACACCGCCATGGAAGATCCGCTGGTGGTGCTCACCCGCAACAAAGGCTGGAAAGCCAGTGACCTGAACGACCAGTTCGGTCTCTGGGCAATGCACAATGTGACCTGGGATTACAAAAACGGCGCGGTGTTGCGCAAGAGCTACGGCAGTTATGACGACCGATCCAGGATCCGCCGCAACCGCGACGCCATCCTCGAACCGGTCGATGTGAAACAAGGCAGATATGCCATCCCTAACTACCGCGCCCCGCAACGCTTCGGCTACAACCTCGTGCGCATCGAACCCGATGGCACCGGACCATCGCGCACCGTGGCCGTCCAGTTCCGCGGAATCGTCCAGAAGGAATCCGCAGTCGCCAAGTTCGACCAGAAGTTTGATAACGAACCCAAGGGTGTTCCCAAACCCTGCTCGGACTGGCGCTGGGGACTGGTCGCCGTCGATGACAAGGGAACTCCCCGCTACAGCGCGCTCCAACGCGGTGCCGCCTCACAAATCGCCTTCCCGCTGCGCGAAAACGAAAAACAACTCTGGCTCGTGGTGGTCGCCACACCCGCGGAATACCAACGTATTTTCTGGGACCAGATGTATTATACCATCTATCGGTTTCCATGGATGGTGGCGATCCGCGGCGGCCATCCGTTTGGCAGCGATCCCACCGCGCTCGAAAAGACTGCAAAAACCAACGGACGCAAGGGCGCGCCGCATTCTAACGGCGGCGGCTGGGTGGACGCCACCGCGCATGTCGAGGCGACCGCTTATGTCGGACCCGCCGCCATGGTGCTGGAAAACGCGCAGGTGTTAGGCAAAGCGCGGATCGACGGTCAGTCCGTGGTTTCCGGTAATGCCAAAGTCAGCGACAACGCCATCGTGCGCGGCCACGCCTTGGTGACCGGCAACGGGATCATTGGCGGCAATGCCCGGATCGAGGAGGAAGCCGCCATCTATGGCGGCACTATCAATGAAGATGCGCGCGTCGGCGCGCTGACACTCGTCGAAGATAACAATACCAAAATCCACGGCAAGGCGGACATCGCGGCGGTGATGAACAACATCCGCGGCGATCTATCAGGAACGGTGCGTCTGATAGGCGACATCGAATTGAACACTTCACCACTTTCCAAGGGGGTCTTTTACGGGATGGTCACCCGGGAAATGAGTGACAACCCGCGCTGGGGAGCGGAACGCACAGTACCCGCCCCGGAAGTAACCGCCGCCCCCGCGCGAATCTGGCCGAACTAACTACCAACCCCGCATCGCCATGAGTGTCATCGTCCACCCGCACCGCACGACCTGTGAACCTTCATTCCGGCTGCCCGCTGCGGCCGGCCTGCTCCAGACAGCCTGCGCTTTGGCGCTGTTAGCATGTCCGGCCATCGCGGCGGTAGAGGCGCAACCGGGCACCCCCGCAGGCAAGGCACCCACGGTTCCAGCAGGTGCGTCGGTGTCCGCCGAAACTCCTGTTAGCCCGCAGGAAATGGGTTTTGAGGAGATCGTTTTCGTCAAGCGCAAACCCTATTCCTCGGACCACTACTATACCGACATCGACAACGGCACCAGTCCCGACCGTTTCCAGCCGGATAACGGCATCTATATTTACAACCTCCGCACGCGCATGGAACGGGCCGTCATCACGGCCGCGAAGATGCCCGGCGGCAAGGGCTTCATGGGCAAGCCCAGCCTGTCGTTCGATGCCAAGAAGATCATCTTCGATTTCCGCCAGGATCCCGCATCCGGATTCCGCATCTGGGAGGTGGGCATCGACGGCACGGGTCTGCGCCAAGTATCATTTCCGCCCAAGGACGAGGCGGAAAAGGCGGCACGGTGGGCTGGCGGCTGGCACACGGACGACATCCATCCTTGTTATCTTCCGGACGGGAAGATCATTTTTTCCTCGACCCGCTGCGAGCGCACGGTGTTGTGCGGCGGATCGTCCGGACTGGTGGTTCCCGTGCTCCACCGGATGGATGCCGACGGTTCCAACGTCGAGCAACTGACGTACAGTCTTGTTAGCGAATTCTGCCCGGTGATCCTTCATGACGGCCGGGTCATGTATCACCGTTGGGAGTATGTCGACCGGGGGGCGCGTGTCGCCAAGACCGTCTGGGCCGTGAATCCCGACGGTTCCAGACCGCAGGAACTTTACGGCATGGCCGACGATGACACGACCATCTATATGTATCCCCAACCGCTGCCCGGCAACGAGCGCAAATTCGTCTGCGTGGGCACCTGCCACTTTCCGCAGGGCGGGTGCTTCGGCTCTGTTCTGTTAGTTGACTACGGCATGGGTGTTAGGGAGCGCGCTCCGGACCCGGACGAAAATGGTTATATCCAGGGGGATGGCCGGTACCCCGTCGTCAACATCACGCCGCAGGTGTTCATTCAGCGCCGGTCGGAACCGGGGTGGCGGTTTTTGCAAGAGGACGGCAAGCGGGTGGATGACCGCAACGGCCGGCAGGGGCACCTTTATACCCATCCGTATCCCGTCAACGAGCGGCAATTCCTGGTTTCCTACAAGGTCAATGCTGCGGATCATTACAAGGATGTTGCCAACGCCTATGCCATCTATCTAATCGATACCAAAGGCCTCCACCGCCCGGTTCATGCCGATCCCAATCTCTCGTGCTGGCACCCGTTGCCGCTGGTCGCCAAGCCGGTGCCGCCGGTCGTGCCGACTTCCCTGAACGCGAAATATGCGGTGAAAAACCAGGCGTTGTGCATTCTGGCGGATGTCACCCGTGGCATGGCAGGGGTGGTGCCGGGACAGGTCAAATGGCTGCGCATCAACGAAGCGGTGCCGCGTTACTGGTCCACGGGCCGGCGCTGGTCACCGTCGTTGAGCAGTTCCTCATGGAAGGCAAGCCTGTGGCCGCGTGTGCAGTGGGGCGTCGTGCCCGTCGAAAAAGACGGATCCGCACATTTCGTGGTCCCCGCCGGACGCAACATTTTCTATCAGGCACTGGATGAAAACTTCAGGGAAATCCAGCGCGAGCGAACTTATGTGAATTACTCACCTGGCGAGGTGCGGTCGTGCACGGGTTGCCACGCGCAGTCCGGCAGCGCCGGATCCGAGCCTGCTGCTGTTAGCCCGCTGGCGTTGAACCGTCCGCCGAGCATTCCCCAGCCGCAACCGTGCGACCTCAAGGACGCCGGTGGTGACGGCAATGCCGGGCAGGTCATCCATTACCCGACCGACATCCAGCCGGTTTTCGACGCCAAATGCGTGTCGTGCCACGGGCCGAAGGATCCCGCCGGAGGGCTCAGGCTGACCGGTGAAACCACCGGGTTCTACAACACCTCCTATGAAGAACTCGCCTCCAAGGAACTGGCTGGCCCGCTCATTTCCGAGTTCACCTCCTTTCGCAAGGGCGACCAGGGCAATTACAACGGCGCCTATCTTCCGCCCGGCAGCCTGGGCTGTCCCGCGAGCAAGCTGATGGCGGTTCTAACGAATCCCGCGCATCCGATGAACGCCAAGGACAACCATTGCAAGATGCTGACAAAAATGCAATTGATGGTCGTGAGCCGCTGGGTGGACAGCAACTACCAATATTACGGCAGTTACTTCGGCCGTCAGCACCCGAAATGGATCAACCCGGATCCGGCGGTACCGGCCTATGATCCGGCGGACTTCCGGCGCAAGGCGACCTTCGAGGAATCCATCGGCTTCCACGCCCCGCCGTGGCATCGTTAGTTCTAACAAAAGCAGGAAAAAATCTTGCCATGCGTCCTCGGAGGCATAGGTTGGTCGGCACAACGACCCGAACAATCGTCATCATGAACATCCACACCCAAAAACCACCGGTTGTCTTGCCCGTATCTATCAACCCGTTTTGCGCACGCTTGCCGGGACTGGCGGTTGGTGTTCTGGCAAGCGTCGCCCTGGCTGTGGTCGCCCGGGCGGAACCAACATCCTTGCCCCGCCCGCAAGCGGCTGCGGCAAGGACTGACGCGAACCAGAACGTCATCCTCGAGAACCAGAATCTGCGCATGGTTTTCGAGCGAAACAAGAACGGCTATGCGGCCGTTGTCGTCTCGGTTCATGACGGCAAAGAA
>CAISTY010000123.1 GCA_903888515.1 Akkermansiaceae bacterium
CACAGCAATTTCCTACCAGCACTTCAGTAGATCCATGCATGTAAAATCGCGCCTTTTCCATTCGCTTTTCGGTTTGACCTTCGTGTTTGCGGCGGTCCTGGTTGAAGCTGGTTCCGTGGTGATTCCCGCCTGGTCGTTCGAGCGTGGCAACGTCCGGGTGGATGCGGATCCGGCGGGGTTCGCCGATGCTGGACCGGTCGTGGTGAGCGGCCCGGCCGAGGACTGGGGGTGGACGGTCGAGTATGACGTCGATATTCCCGTGGAGGCCGCATACACAATTCAGATCTGTTACGCGTCGGCCGAGTCCCGGCCTGTCAATGTGCGGGTGGATTCGAAGTGGGTCGGGAGCGCATGTGACCGCGTGACCTTTGGCCCGATGTCGTCCGGCGACGCGGCGGCACCATCGTGGAAAAGCAGCGGCGCGCAGTGGGATCTGGTGACCCACCAAGGGAAGATCGCCACCGTTTGGGAAAAGAACCTGCTTGCCAAGGGGAAGCATACCTTGAAACTCACCCGGCGCCAGCCGCTGCCTCACATAGTGGCCTTGCGTTTGGAAACCGAGGCGGAATTTCCCGCAGATTGGCAGCCGCCCCGGTTCAAGGTGCGCGACATGGACCGCATCCCGGCCAAACACCGCGAGGCCTTCCTGTCTCAGGAAGGTGTGCAAGCCGCTCTGCCGCCGGCGCTGGTGCTTCCGAAGACGAATGCCAGCGGATCGCTGGTGATACCAGCCCATACCTTCGATCGCGGCAATGCGCGCATCCATGCCAACCCCGCTCAATACGCCCTGAGCGGCACCTTGACTGGTGACGGACCGCTTCGACAAGGTACGGAGCAAGGCGATGAGGCGGTGGTCGAATACGACATCGATTTTCCCGTTACCGCCGAGTACACTCTTCATATCCGCTATGCGGCCGTCGAGGTTCGGTCGACCGAGGTGTTTCTGGACGGCAGGAAACTTGGCAGGATCTGCACTGGCATGTCGCACCACACGGCGAACTATGTGCGTCCGCACGAATTCCCGGTGAACAGCAAAATTACGAAATCGGAGAGCCTCTGCGACTCTGGGAAAGGAACCCTTGTGCAGTTGCCGATCACCCGGGGAATGCACACGCTGAAACTTGCCCGGCGCGGGCCGCTGCCTCATCTCGTGTCACTGAGCCTCGATACCGATACGGCGTTCCCGAAGGATTGGCTCCAGCCTGTGCGCAAGGTGGACCTCAATCGAATCCCGGCCCCGCAGCGTGCAGCCTTCCTGCCACCGGGTGCCGTCAACATGGCGGCTATGCGCTTGGCAGTCGAGGAAACGATCCAGACATACGGTGCGCGGTATCCCAAGGGGCCCGATCATCTGAAGCAATTGTCCGAGTTGGCGGTCAGGCAGGAAGCTGCGGATGCGAGCAAGGAGCAACTACAGACAATCCACGACGCATCGATAGCGCTGCGACGCGAGATCATGCTGGCCCATCCCTTGTTGGATTTTGACAAGCTCCTGTTCCTCAAGCGGAATTCCAGCCATTACAGCCATACCTATGCGGGTCCGCAGGCCGATGTCATGGGAGGCAGTCTCTGTGTTCTGTCGCCAGTATCCCCGGATGGAAAGATCACTCCGCTCGTGCCGGAACTTCACGGCGGGCTGTTCGACCGATTTGACCTGTCCTACGACGCAAAGAAGGTGGTCTTCGCCTACAAGAAGTCTCTCAACGATCCTTTCCGCATCTATGAGGTGGACCTTGATCCTGCAGCCGGGAAGATGGTCCCGGGCAGCCTGCGCCAACTGACCTTTGGCGGTCAGGAGGAAGAAACCGCCCGACAGCGCCAGGACGGCGACTGGTTGAGGGCTGGCTTCAATGACATGTACCCGTGCTACCTGCCCAGCGGCAAGATCATCTTCTCGAGCACACGCGCCCAACGGATCGTCTTCTGTGCACCGCAGGCGGTCACGACAATCCACGTGATGGATGCCGACGGCAAAAATCTCCGGCGTCTCTCGGAGAACCCGATCAGCGAGAGCGTGCCGACCATGCTGCACGACGGCCGGGTGGTTTACACGCGCTGGGAGTACCTCGACAAGGGCTTGGGCAGTGTCCAGAACCTTTGGGCGATGCGTCCCGACGGCAGGGGCGTGGATCACGTTTACAAGCTGTTCAATAACTTGCCGGCCGGAATGGGGGCCACCCGCGCTATTCCGGGAAGTCAGAAGATGGTCACGGTTGCAGGCAACCACTATCTACCATCCAGGGGCCCGGTGGTGCTCCTGGATGTGCGCCTCAGTCGGACGACGATCGAGGCGATGGACTGCATCACGCCCGACATCCCCTTCCGGGACGCCTATAGCGACCAGATGCCAACCGGCGCATTTACCGATCCGTACCCGCTTTCCGAGAGGTTCTTCCTCGCTTCTCATAGATCCGGTGGTACCACCACCTACAAGAACGGGGAGGAGTACGGGCTCTGCTTGCTGGATGCCTGGGGCAACCGGTCGGAGCTGTATCGGGACCCGGAGATATCCTGTTTTGAGCCCATGCCGTTGCGCCCCCGCCCGAAGCCTGCGGAGATCTGCGACGCCCACACGAGCGACGGGGCTGGCGAAACAGAGAAGACAGGCACCCTGTTCATTCAGGACATCTATCAGGGAATGACGGGCATCGAGCGCGGACAGGTCAAGTACGTGCGGGTCATGGGCAATCTGGAGTGGCCATGGGACCAGAGAGGCATGTCGTGGAGCGTCGGTATTGATCCCCATCTCAAGGTCGTCTATGGAGTGGCCAAGGTCCATGAAGACGGATCGGCCTTCTTCACGGTGCCGTCCAAGGAAAACATCTTCTTCCAAGCGCTGGACAAGGACTACATGGCCGTCCAGGAGATGGCGACCTACATCAACGTCATGCCCGGTGAGATCCGGTCCTGCGTCGGGTGCCATGAACCGCGCCGCAATGCACCGGGAATGGCCGCCGGCCAACCGATGGCCCTGGCATATCCCGCCGAGAAGCCTGCGCCGCAACCGGGCGATGCCGGGGTCCGCGTGGTCGACTTCACCGCAGACATTCAGCCGATCCTCGACGAGAAGTGCGTCAGATGTCACAGCGGCAAGAACGCCAAGGGCCGCATCGATCTCATGAACGTGCCGGATGAAAAGTTCAGCCGTTCGTACAACAACCTCATTGCCACTGACTTCATCCAATACCGGAACAGGGGCGTGGCCGGCAACCAGGCCGTGCCACCCTTGACACACGGTTCGCGTGTCAGCCAATTGTTCGGAATGCTTCGGGAGAGGCACGCGGAGGTGAAACTCTCCCGCGAGGAGACTATCAGGATCGCCACTTGGATCGATGCCAATGTCCCGTATTGGGGCAGTTATCGCGGCCCATGGCCGGTGCCAAGTCAGAAAGACTGCCCGGATTTCCGGCTCTTGCCGCTGCCGATGGTGGCGAAATAGTAATGATGTTAGTCATGAGAATTCTTATTATGATCGTGAAATTGGCGGCAACCGTCATCCCCTTGCACATTCGAAGTACCGCGATGGTATTTCTGGCGGCGGCGCTGGCCGTGACCGCGTTTTCCCGGGCCAGCGCCCAAACGCCCGCATGGGCCAAGGTCTCGCCAGCCCAGGAGGAGGCGGCTAAGAAACTCGACGTGCCGGTGGCATTCGAAAACTCGGTGGGGATGCGGTTTGTGCTGGTTCCGCCCGGCAAGTTCATGATGGGTTCCCGGGATACGGCGGAGGAAGTCGCCCGCCGATGTGCCATGCCCAACGCGCAGGCCGGTTGGTTTGTCGACGAGCATCCGCGCCACGAGGTGACTCTCGACCGCGCTTTCTACCTGTCCATTCACGAAGTCCCGCAAGGGTCATTCGAGGCGGTCAACGCTCCCAATGAAGACAAGGCGAAACCCGCCAAGAACAAGCAGAAACCGGTCGATTATCCCGAAGGTTTCATCGGCGCGACCCTCCCGGCCATGAGCATTTCTTGGAACGACGCCGACAAGTTCTGCAAGACGCTCAACGCCCTGGCTGCGGAAAAAGGCCGCGAGTACTCCCTGCCCACCGAAGCACAGTGGGAATACGCCTGCCGGGCGGGCACAACCACCCCGTTTTCTTTCGGGGAAACGATCTCGACCGATCAGGCAAACTACCACGGTAACCACACCTACGGCGACGGCCGCAAAGGCGAATATCGTGCCAAGCCCGTGCCGGTGGGTACCTTCCCACCGAATACGTGGGGGTTGCACGAAATGCACGGCAACGTCAGCGAATGGTGTGCGGACCACTATGGCAATTACGACGATACCGATGCCGAAAAAAAGAAATCGGCTGAAGCAGGTGCTCGCGTCTTGCGCGGCGGATCCTGGCGCAGTTATCCCGGTGCCTGTCGCTCCGCCTGCCGCCTCATGGAACGGGGTGCTTCCTTCAACGTCGGGTTTCGCGTGAGTTGTGCCGTGCCAACCAAGACCCCTTGAGCGAAAATCACGATGCGCCAACCTGCCTGATGGCCGCCTCGCCGCTGTCGCCACCGTCCACACCTTCGACCTCCTCCATGAGCAACATGTGCCGTCGCGAGCGAGTGCTGACCGCCATGCGGTGCGAGCAACCCGACCGTGTTCCCGCCGTCCTGTGGGGCAGTTACTATACCCTCAACGACGAGACGTATTTCAACTTCCTGCGCCACGCCACGCTCGGCGACCCGCTGCCGCCGTTCCGCAAGAAATTCCCGCGCAACTCGAATTACTACGACGAGCGTGTCTTGGATTATCTGGATACCGACGCGCGCTACGTGGACTGCGGCTTCACGAATCTGGGCGGCGCGCGCATGGACGGCGATTGCCGGGATGCCTGGGGTGTGAAGTGGGAGCGGATGGGACCAAACATCACCAGTGTCGGTTTTCCTCTGGCCAACGCGACCCTCGAACAAGCCTCCGAACACTCTTATCCCAATCCTACGGCGTTCTTCGATTTTCGGCTGCTCGAAGAAACGATCCGCCATCTGCAGGAAAATTATCCCACCCATGCCATCGGTGCGCGCGCCGTCAATTCCTACGGACCGCTGGAACAAGCTTCCGAATTGCGCGGGCGCGAACAGTTCCTCATGGACACAGTGGCCGAACCGGAACTGGCAATGCTGATCCTCGAAAAATGCGCCGATGTCATCGTGCGCGGGCAGGAGGCGTATCTCGACAAGATCGGCAAGCACGTTGATTTCTTTGAGATTCCCGGAGACGACTACGGCGCGAACCATGGCTTGCTGCTCTCTCCAACATTCTTCCGCACCGCGATCAAGCCCTGCCTTTCGCGCATCGTCCAGTCGGTCAAATCGTATCGCTCCGACCTGCCCGTCGTGTTCCATACTGACGGCGCGATCATGGAAATCATCCCTGACCTGATCGAAATCGGCATCGACGTGCTCAATCCGCTCGAACCGCTGCCCGCTACCGACTGGGCGGCGATCAAGCAGCGATACGGCAAACAACTCGCCTTCATGGGCGGCATTGACCTGAAGACGGCCATGACCGGCCCAGTGGAATGCGTGGAGGCCGAAGTGAAACGGCGCATCGAAATTTTCGGTCCGGGCGGCGGTTACATCGTCGCCCCGGCGAACCATCTGCAAAAGGACGTGCCCCCGGCGAACATCGAGGCCCTTTTCGCCGCCGCACGAAAACACGGACGCTACCCATTAAGTTAATCATGCCCAAGAACACCTACCTCTTCTTCTGTGCCCTCGCCGCCGCGCTGGGCGGATTGCTCTTCGGCTTTGACACCGCCGTCATTTCCGGCGCGGAACAGGCGCTCAAAAACATCTACACACCGCAATACGAATCCCTCGCCCTGCATTTCGGCTCAATCAATTTCTGGCACGGCTTCCTCGTCGCCTCCGCACTCATCGGCACCATCATCGGGGCGCTGGTCGCCGGACAATTCGCCGACCGTTATGGCCGCCGCGCCATCCTGCGATGGCTTGGCATCATCTTCATCGTGTCGGCGGTGGGCAGCGGCCTGGCGTGGGGCATGTGGTCGTTCTTCTGGTTTCGGCTGCTCGCCGGGCTGGGCGTCGGCGCGGCGTCGGTCGTCGCCCCGATGTATATCGCGGAAATTTCCCCGGCGCACCTGCGCGGACGCCTCGTGGCCATGACCCAATTCAACATCGTTTCCGGCATCCTGCTTGCGTTCCTCTCCAACTACATCATCGCCGGACTGAACCTCAGCCCCGACGCGACGTGGCGCTGGATGTTTGCCATTGCCGCGTTTCCGTCCGTACTGTTCTTCGTGCTGCTCTACTTCGTGCCGCGCAGTCCGCGCTGGTTGATGACGCGAAACCTGCGCGATGAAGCTGCCGCCGCGCTCAAGAAGCTAGGCACGGATCACGGCAGCGTGGCAGAGGAGTTGAATGCCATCGCCGCATCGCTCAAGCAAGACGTGAACGTCGCAGAAGAACCGCTGTTCCAACGCCGCTACGCCCGCCCGATTCTGCTCGCGTTCGCCATTGCCATGTTCAACCAGCTTTCCGGCATCAACGCGCTGATGTATTTCGCGCCGCGTATTTTCGAGATGGCGGGCTTCGCAAAGGAAGGCGCGCTGCTCAGCTCCGTCGGCGTGGGTGCGATGAACCTCGTCTTCACGATGGCCGCGCTCGTCATCATTGATCATTTCGGCCGGCGCAAGCTGATGCTCGTCGGCTCGGTGGGTTACATCATCAGCCTGAGCGCCACCGCGTGGGCGTTTTACAAATACGGTACGAGCTTCAGCGGCGTGGGCAGCCAGGTGGTACTGTGGAGTTTGTTCCTGTTCATCGCGTCGCACGCCTTCGGGCAGGGCGCGGTGATTCTGGCGTTCATCAGCGAGATTTTCCCGAACCGCCTCCGCGCTCGCGGCCAGGCGCTCGGCTTGACGACGCATTGGGTGATGGCGGCGGCGATTTCGTGGACGTTCCCGATGTTCGCCGAAAGTTCCGGGGGCAACACGTTCGCGTTTTACGCGCTGTGCATGGTCGGGCAACTCGTCTGGGTGCTCGTCGTCATGCCGGAAACCAAGGGCGTGCCGCTCGAAGAAATGGAAAAGCAACTCGGTATCACGCGCTGAACGCTCATCGCTGAACTGATTGTGGAATATGAAAACCGCACCTGACTGTCTGATCGCCGGTTGTGAAATCCTCTGGGATTGTTTTCCCGATGGCAACCGCCTCGGCGGCGCCACCTGCAACGTCGGCTACCATCTCAACCAGCTCGGCATGAAGCCGGGCCTCATTGCCAGCGTGGGCCGCGACGCGCTCGGCAAAGAGGCATTGCGCGTCATCGAACACGAGTGGCACTGCGACACTCAATGGATCGCGTGCCGCGACGACGTGCCGACCGGGCGCGTGAACGTAACGCTCCAAGCGCACGGCGAGCCGACCTACGAGGTGCTCGCTCCCGCCGCCTGGGATTTCGTGGAGATTCCTTCCGCTGCTCTCGCCGATCGGACGTGCCCGCTGCTCTATCCGTCGGTGGCATTGCGCAGCGAATTCAACCGGACGCAAATCCGCCGGGCGCTGGTCGGTTATCGCGGGCTGAAGTGCTTCGACGCGAATTTGCGCCCGCCGCACAACTCCCCCGCAACCGTGCTGGAATTCGCCAAGCTGGCGGACTTCGTGAAGGTGAACGACTCGGAACTGAAACTCCTCGGCGAAGCCGCCGGCTCGAAGGAAACCGAACTCGAAGCGCTCCTCCGCGATTTCGCGCGATTGATCGGTGTGAACAGGATCTGCGTGACACGGGCCGAACACGCGGCGCTGATGCTTTACGACGGCGGACTTTTTTGCGGCCAAACCTTCCCGACCGTGGTGAAGGACACCGTGGGCGCGGGTGACGCATTCTTGGCTTCGATGATCGCTTCCCTGTGCCAGCCCGGATTTGATCCCGAAACGGCGTTGTCGCGCGCGTCGGCGCTCGGCTCGTGGGTGGCGTCGAAAGCCGGTGCACAACCGAAGTATGACGATACGGTCAGCGCTCAGTTCTGCGGCGGGCGATACCAGTGGGATTTCCAGTAGGCACGGTCCAACTCGTACACATTGACCGGATCGCCGGGCTGGACGGCGGATGACAGGATGCCGAAGCGCTTGAGTTCACGGATGTACTCGGCGCGCGGCTGGAAACCGGGCATGTCGAATCGCTTGATTTGATCGAGGTGTTGTTTGGCGCTGCGGATGGCGGTGAGGAGTGTCTGGAAGTCGGGATCATCAGTGCCGGAAAATACGTTGGCGGGATCCCCGTTTTTTTTGCAGATGCCATACCCGCCGGCTGTTTTGGCAAGCGGGGCGAGCAGCAAAAGGGACTTCTCCGGGCGCGAAAGGTTGTAAAGCAAATGCCGGTTGAAGCGGAAGGCCGGTGTGTTGCGCCGGGATATGCCCGAGGCCAGGAGGTTCATCGGACCTTCGTTCCAGGGGACGAGCCTGCGATCATCGGACGGTGAATCGGGGAGCGTGGTTTCGCCAGTGTGGCATCCCGCGCAGCGTTTGGCGATGACGTTGCGGGCGGCAATGGTCTGGGGCCAATTGAGATCGTCGCGCTCAAGCGAGCCTCTTGCATAAATTCCGATAGAGCCAGTGCCCATCGCGGCATAGGTACCAGGGTAACTGGCACCGCTGTCAATCCAGAGGCGGATCAGGCGCAGGTCGTCTGCGGTGGCTTTGTTATTCTCAAAGCTGCGTACCAGTTTACTGGCCCCGGAGCCGATGGCGCGCGGGGCGTAGTCACTCTTGCGGAGGTTGCGGCCGTCGATGTACTGGCCGGAGATGGTGAGGTTGTAATAACTGTGCGAGAACATCGGCCCGTGGTCGCCGGAAAATATCAGACCACCGGACATCGGCCCGCCGCGCGGGGACGCGTCGTAGTCATGACAGGCGACACAGTATTTGTCTAACAGCGGCTGGATGTCGCGGGGAAAGTCGATCAAGTCGGGGACATTGGCAAAAGGCTCTATCATGCTGGGCGGGCGTTGCAGGGCCATGAGCGAGTTGCTCGAACGCGGGGCGACGATGCGCTTCTCGTGGCAGCCGACGCAGCTCTGGGTTTCGCCGGGTTGGAGTGTTAGAAAACTCTGCATGCGCTTGACCGAGAGTTCCTTTTCGTCGAGCGCGACGAAGAACACGGGCCTTAACGCCGGGATCTCCACATAGGCCGATCCATCGGCCTCGACGGGGACGGTGCCGAGAATGCGTTCGAGGAGGAAGGTGCCGCCGTATGACAGCGGCTCCATTCCGCTGTAGATGTTGTAGGGCTTGGGCAGAATCTCCAGCACCAGCAGCTTCTTGATCTGGCCTCGCTGGACACCATCCATGTTGCGTCCGGCGTAAATGTCTTCGAGGATGACGGTTCCCGTGGCCTTGGCAAGATCGGCGCGAGCGGGAATGACGTATTCCTTCTCACGCGCCGCCAGCGGACGCGGTTCATGCACACACATCCGGCCGGTGCGCCAGTCTTCGGGCATGGACCACAACACCGTCGAGTTGCCGAGATCATCTATCAGTTCGATGGCGTGATTGGTCGCAACGAGGAAGAGGTTTTCGGAAAGCGGATACGGATCGCGATAGTTGTGGCCCTTCGTAATGGTGCGGGCCATATCCTTCGCGTCAGGCCCTTTGTCTGGATCGACGATGGCGATGGCCCCGGCGTGCTCGGTCTCGCCATGACCCGGGGAGAATGACGCCACGACTTTCCTCGTGCCGGGGATCGGTTTGGCGTCAATCATGACAACATTCGGGTGCTGGTTGCCGAAGAAGACCATCAGTCCCGTGCCGTCGGGGTTCATCGTCCAAAGATGGTGATAGCCGACCTGGCTGCGATCCACGTATTCCCATCGTTGAAAGAGCACGCGTCCATCGGCGAGCGGCCAGGGCGTGTTTTCCTGCTCGGTGTTGGCCGACAGCGCGCGGATGTTTTTGCCGTCGGGATCACAGCGATGCAGGATCGCCACCTGCGTGAACCAGCAGGGAACCCAGCGATTGCAGCGGCTGGAGCAAAAAACAATGTCGCCCGAGGGGAGATAGGTGGGTTCGATATCGTCGAAGGGTCCGTCGGTAAGCTGGCGCAAGCCGGTGCCGTCGGCGTTGATTTCGTAAAGGTGATAATTGGCACCGCCGTCTTTGCGCCAGCAGAAGAGGATACGCCTGCCGTCGTAATGCACCTGCGGATCGCGAATGCCTCCTTTGGGGTCATCAATGAGTATCGTCAGCTTGCCGGACTTGAGATCCAGTAGGCAGAGCCGTCCGCCATCGTGATAATACGTGCGCTTGGGATCGAGGATGTTGGTGCCGAAGTTCGCATACCAATGGCCGTCGGTGTCGTTCTGTCGCGTGGCGAAGACAATCCGCGAGAGGGTGCGTCCTTTATGCGGGTCGGAAAAATCGACTTTGTTATGGGCAGCGGATTGGGCATCGCGGAGAGAGGCGGCAGAGGCGAGGCGAGCATCACTGCCAACCGGCGCTTTGGTCAGATCGAGGGGTCGGTCGTCACCCGCCGCGTGGCCGCAGAGAAGCCACACGGCTGCAAGTGTGAGGGATATGCCGGAGCGCATCATCGTCCGGCATGATATGTCGCGGTCCAATCGTTGCAAGGGCAAAGTCGCAAGGAGGGTATAATCTTGCCATGCGTCCTCGGAGGCATAGGTTGGTCGGCACAACGACCCGAACAATCGTCATCATGAACATCCACACCCAAAAACCACCGGTTGTCTTGCCCGTATCTATCAAACCTTTTTGCGCACGCTTGCCGGGTATGGCGGTTGGTGTTCTGGCAATCGTCGCCCTGGCTGTGGTCGCCCGGGCGGAACCAACATCTTTGCCCCGCCCGCAAGCGGCTGCGGCAAGGACTGACGCGAACCAGAACGTCATCCTCGAGAACCAGAATCTGCGCATGGTTTTCGAGCGAAACAAGAACGGCTATGCGGCCGTTGTCGTCTCGGTTCATGACGGCAAAGAA
>CAISTY010000124.1 GCA_903888515.1 Akkermansiaceae bacterium
CGAGGATGAGCTGTTTCATCGGTCTTGATTGGCTGGTGGTGTTTTTTGGCAGGTTGCTGATTGAGGCTGACAAACCGTCACGTCTTTTTTCCGCGAGGCAGGTTGGATCTCCCAACTGACCAGCTTGCCGTCTTTGACGGTGCCGCTAATGACCGTGCGCTGTGCGAGGTGCAGTTTAAAATCGGTGTCCCACGCCGCCGGCCACGCGGGCAGGAGAAGGATCTTCACGCCGGCTTCCTGAACGAGCATCCGCTGGAGTGCGACCGAACCGGCGCCGAACTGATCGAAGTCAGGACAGGAGTCCGGGCCTTCGTGACCGTAGAGCGGGAAGCGGCACATCGGCGAGGCGACGCGGAAACGTCGCACCAATCCCTTGGCGGCTTCTGTGGCGTTGCCGGCGAAGGCCCAGTGGATCTGGTCTTGCGACCAGCAGGCGCAGCCGAAGGCGTCCTTGATGGTGCGATGTTTCATCGTCCACGCAACGATGTCAGCGGTGCCGAGCGCAAGGCCGAAACAGCGGAACGGGAAGACCGGATAGAGTTCACCATTCTCGGAGTTATTCATTTTGTCCCATTTCGCGGCAGGGGCGATGGCTTGGCGGCCTTCGATTGTCTGGAGGTGGAGATCCGGGATTTCGCCGCGGAATTTCCGCCATCGCGCCTGATCATCGGCGGTGCCTGCTTTCATCGCGAGCAACTCATCGAGGCAGAATTGCAGCCCGGCGACATCAGGTGCGGCGTTCACGGCGATCCACCAGGTTTCGAGCACCATGCCGGGGTCGATGCGGAGTTTGCCGTCGGGATCGCGTGAGTAGTGTTTGTCGAAGAAACGCAAGACCTCGCGCGCGAACGGCACGAGGACCTTGTCACGGAAGGTGGTATCTCCGGTGAAGTGGACGTAGTCGAGCATCATCGCCGTCGTTTCGAGGCCGCAGGTGAAGTAGTAACTGTGGTAGTAGCCCTGGCCGGTGTTCGCGCCTGGTTTGGTCTTCAGGGGCTTGCCCTGTTCGCCGCAATCGCGTTCAGCGCCGGTCGGTTCGATGTTTTCACGGTAGTAGGCGCCATCGTGGCCAAACCACGCCTTCGTGATGGCCTGGCGCATCGGGAGCAGGTTCGAGTAGTAGTCGAAGAACGGCTTGATCATTTCGAAATCGCCGCTCGCCAGGAGCGGCCAATAGAGCAGCCGCTGGTTCTGATACGTGAACCGGCGTCCCCAAAGCCGGTCGTCCTCGTGGGTGAGAAACGTGCCGTCCGGTTGTTTGGCGGCGTGCGAGCGCGCTTGATTGACCCGCAACTGCTGGGTGAACAAGCCGCCGTTGAACTTGGCTTGGACACGCCCCCGGCTCTGGCAGGCCATCAGGAATCGAAACACGTTGTAGCTTTGCGCGGCCAAGGCGGCCCCGTCCTCTTCCTCGCGGCGTCCGCCGGGTGCTTCACCGGTTAGTTTCTCGCGCGCACCGGCGGGAACGGTGTTGTCGGAAGCCGCGATCCAGCTTCGGCTCCAGAACTCCGACCACCAAGCGCGGTGTCGCTCCCAGTCGCTTGCGGCATCCGCCGTCTGCTTCCCGATGGCCGCGATCCATGTCTCCGGCTGCGGTGTTTGCATCGTCAGCGCGTGGACTCGAATGTCGAAGGTCTTGCCCGTGCCGCGCAACGCGCCGTCCGCGAGTTTGAGCATCGGGCATTCGAGAAGGTTGCCGAAGGTGTTGAAGCGGTATGGGTCGGAAAACTTCGCCGCCATATGCTCGACTTCGTAATATTTCAGGTCGTCGGGATAGACGCTGCGATCGCCAACCGGGAAATACCAGAGGATTTTGCCGTTGCGTTCGAGCCGTACATCCTGCGTCGGCCCGGTGTCCGATTTCCTCGCGTTCGCCGGGCAACTGTCGAAGCGCTGCCAAAACTCCGGCTGCGCGGTCACGGCGAGATCGCGGGGTGAGTCGATCTCGACGTGGTAGGCGGGCCGGTGGGCATCCGCCCAGATGCGCAAGGTCACGCCGTCCGCTTCGATGCGGATCGAGCCGGTGGACAGGTCCAGCGTCTGGCGGAACGGCTTGCCGGCCTGGAACGGGTTGGGGCTGAGTGAGACACGCAAGCGACCGGTCTTGAAGATGTCACCGAGATAGGTGTAGGCATCGTTTTTGGCGAGCAGCAGGAACAAGTCGCCGCTCTCGATGGCATAGACACCTGCCGCGATGTCGCCGTTGCCAATGGGCATGACACCGCTTGGGTCTTTGGATGGAGAATTCCAGATGACATTGTAACGGCTGATGTCGGCAGCCTGTGACGCCGTCAGCGGCGGTAACAGGGTGGCAAGGAGCAGGGACGCGAGTTTGTTCATGGTGTTGCTAGATCTGATACAAGGTGTTGCGGCGGGCAGTCACGTGCGGCTTGCGCTCACTTGGCAAACTCCTGATATTCCTTCTTCTTCATCATATATATGTTTATTTGGGAGCTTTTGGTGTGTGTCTCTGCCGTTAGTGTGCTAGCCGGCCATTCAGGTGTCCACCGTTTATTTTCCTGTTAGCCAGGCCGATTTCAATTCATTGACCGTCATGGACAGGATCTTCGGACTGCCGCCCTCGGTAAATGGGGTCAGTCCTCGCGGATTCACATGCTGCTTGCATTGTTACGGGTTATGGAATACGCAAGGGCATGGCAAGACCTACAAGATTTCAATATCCCGGGGCGGTTTACCACGTGATGGCGCGTGGTGATGGCGGCAAG
>CAISTY010000125.1 GCA_903888515.1 Akkermansiaceae bacterium
AGTTGTCGTAGTCATTGTTGAACACGGTGGTCACGCCGGTCTTGAATTGCGGGTCGTCCGAGATCCGGACGATCACGTCGTGGTAGGCGCGCGGCAGGATGTGGCAGTGCCAGAGCCAGATGGCGTGGATGGCGGCACTTTTCTCAAGGTCGATCTGGACCCACTGGAGACCGTCTAGCAGTTCGACGAAATAGCCTTCGCCCGCGTCCTTGTCGCCGTCGGTGATCAAGTCGAGGGTGCCGATGATGGGGTTGTCATCACTGCCGGTGACCTTCCTGCCTTTGGACAGCAAGACAGTTCCCGCAGGCACCATGAATTCCGGAGCCTTGGCCGGTGCCGGCACCAGGCGGGGCACGTTGATAGGTTTGGGGGTTCCCTCAATGAGTTCCGGTGGCAGCTCGGTGTGCAGCGGAATTCCGCTGGCACGGGCAAGCACCGCGACCTGGGCAGACGACGCTTTGCTGGCGGGCGGAGATTTCCACAGCAGTCCGGCGGCGAGTGCGACACTGGCGGCCAGGCCCAGCGACCACGCGAGGCGATGCCGCGGGCGTGCCGGGGTTACAGGCAGGGTGGTGATGCGTGCCGACTCTGCGGATTCGGCATCGAGCGAGGCTGTTAGGCGGGTGAGGAAAACGTCATCCGCGTTGGTGCCGGCGCGGGCGTGTTCGCGCAGCAGGGCATCCATCAGGCGGTCATCGCCGCCTAACGGATCGTCATGGAATTGGAGTGTGGTTTGCATGGTTCAGGCGTGGCTGGGGAGTTTGCGGTCAAGGCAGGCGCGCAGGGCTTGGCGGGCGCGCTGAAGGCGTTTGCGCAAGGTGGCAATGTCGATTCCGAGGGCGGTGGCGATTCTTTCGCCGGGTTCTTCGCGGTAATAATACCGGCTCACCACCTCGCTCATCGAATCAGGCAGGTGCTTCAGGCAGTCGTCCAGCGTATCTAGCAGGTCCGCATCCCCGGTGCTGCGCATGGTGTCCCAATGCGAGAAGCGGGATTCCCAGGCTTCGAGGGTCGCGTCATCCACATCGACCTCGCGGGCGTGGCGGCGGAGATGCTCGCGCCACTTGTTGCGAATGATTCCGCGCAGCCAGGCGCCGAAGTCGCGGGTGACGTCGAAGCGGCCGAGATTGCGCCATGCGGCGATGAAGGCGTCTTGGACGAGATCGGCGGCGGTCGCTTCGTTGCGGGCCAGCGCCCGGGCGTAGATGAGCAGGCTGCGGTGGTGGTCGCGGGCCAGCGCGGCGAAAGCCTGCCGGTCGGCAGGTGGGATGGCCATGGAATCGGGATTCATGAGTGGGGTGTGACGGCATGCATTCATCACCCCTTGTTGGCGCGGACCGCAAGCCGCGTGACAGGAAATTTCATGAATTTTTCCTGGCACCGCATCGGAACCCGTGATTTCACGCAGCCTTTTCACGCCAGCCCCATGCGGCGGCGCAGCCACCACTCGGCGCAGAGTGCGCCTAACAGCACGGTGGCGGCGAGCGGGTGGTTCCAAATATCAGTGACCACCTCGCGCTCGTTCTGGTGCCGGGGTTTCGATGGGTTGGAATCATCCAAACTCGGGACTATTAATTGTCGTCTCGTTGGTGAAGTCGCGGACCGACTCGTTAGACCTATAAAGGAAAATAGAAACCACGAAAAGCACGAAAACCCACGAAAAATCAACCGATTCCAGATTTGGGTTGAATCATCTATCGGGTGAGTCAAGTCGGGCATCCAACTTCTTCATTTTTAGTGAATTTGGTGTTCTTTCGTGGTTTCCATCTCTGAATTTAGGTTAGAGACGGCCGGCGTGTTTCACGAGCGAATCACTTCACCTGCACGATACCCGGCGGCTTCCAAGTTCCCTCACCCGGCGGCAGAATTGAAGGCGCTTCCGCCTTCGGCCAATAGAGGCGCATGGCCATGTAGATCGGACCGTCCGGCGCGGGCAGCCAGTTGGAGTCCTTGTCCGGTCCCGGCGAATCCTTCTGGATGTATAGAGTCAGCGAACCGTCGGCATTCTTTTTGAGGTTCGGCAGCATCGGCGAGTTGATGAGGTAACGATCCAGCGGGTTCTTGATCAGCAGTTCCGTCTTGCCGTCATACATCGTCACCGACCAGAAGGCGTTCACCGGCGGGAACTGTCCTGCCGGGAAAGTGAGCGTGTAGTTATGTTTACTGCCATCAAGCGGCTGGTCATTCGCATCATTGCGTGTGAGAGGATACATGGCCTCATCGGCCGAGTTGCCATAGATACCGGACTTGGCGGCGGCGGCGCGGAGGAGCCAGTCGCCATGGTAGAACTCCCGGTCGCCGAACGAAGCACCGACGCGCCAGCCGTTGATCGCCTTGCCGAGGTTGGCGGCTTTCTCCTCGATCTTCTTTTCGCCCGCCTTCATTCCCAGCCCGATCTCGGCCTTGTGTTCGAGGCTGAGGTCTTTGAAATCGAAGGTCTTGCCGGCACCGATACCGATGCGGGCGAGTTGGGCGCGGATTTCCTTTTCCTCCGGACCCGCGGGGGCGAACTGAAGAGCGAAGTCGAGATACTCGAAGAAGTTCGTCTTCACGAGTTCCTTGTTGATTTTGGGGAAGTTGATAGCCGGAGCCGCCGCCGGCGCGGATTTCCCGAGGAATGCGGAGAGTGGCTGGACTTTGTAGCCGGCCTGGACTTTGACCACATTCGGCATATCCTCCGGGTTGAGGAGCTGAGTACGGAAAATTGCCATGGGCAACCGGGTGGACGAGCGGAAAACCTTCTTGATGCCGGCGGGCGTCTCACCCTGCCAATCCGGGCCGACCACCATGTAGTCGCCGGAATCGCAGCCGGTGGCACGGCTGCCGATGTAACCGTAGTTAAACGTATTCCCGTCGCAAAGCTGCACCGAGTAATAGCGGTCCTTGTCAACCGCAGGAACAGAGATCACCAAAGGCTCGGCACGAAGGTCCATCCCGACGACGGAATAGGGCGTGTCGCTGTTCACTCTTCCGGGCGATGGTCATGGGCTTGTAGGGTGTGCTTTCTGCGACACCGCCGGCGTTGTCTCCCATGTTAAGCCGGGCAACCCAGATGGCCTTCATGCCGTTAAAGTCCCGCTCCACTCCAATTTCCATCTCGGACCAATCAGGCGTCCAGATTTTCGGTCCGTTCAACGATGCGCCAAGGACACCATAATCCGTCTTCATCTTGGCGAAGTCGAGACCTTCGACCAACGCCTGCGGTGCGGTGTCCTTTAACGCGGGGATGCCCTTGGGCGTGAACATCGTGTTATAGCACTCGGCGACCAGCTTCCCGGTCTTCGCATCGCGGTGGGCGAGGAAGATTTCGATAAAGCGGGTCTTGTGCATGTTCTCGACACGCCCGGATTTTGCGTTAGCGCCGTCGGCAAGCACTTTGGGTTCGGCAGGTGATGGCTGTTGAGCAAGGGCGGGCAGCGAGGTCGCCACAAAGGCGGCTACTGACAAAAGATGGAGTGGATGTTGCATGTTGTTTGTTGGTTTGGTGTTGGTTCGCTTTTTTCGCTGGTGAATTCGCGGGCCGCCACGTGGGAGACGGCCCGCGCGTTTCACCACCGATACGACGGTCACTTCGCGTCGGCGGCCCCCTTCATTCCCTCCTCGAGTTTCTTGATGTCCTCGGGTGAGAGTTTCGGGCGGTCCACCTTGATCGTCAGCTTGTCGAGCCTGGCTGTTAGAGTGAACGGCGGCTTGTAGTCGGCATCGTTGACGCCGGTGAGCGTGTCGGAGCCGATGTCGAAGGCTTCGTCCCATTGCAAGATCATGGGCAGGGTGTGCGGCATCTCCTGCGTAGCGACTTCCTTGCCGTCCACTTTGAGCACGCCGGTGCCGGGGCGGCCGAGGCCGCTCATGTTATTGAAGAGCAGCGTTCCCACGCCGAGGCCGCTGTATTTGAAGTCGAACTCGACGGTGTGTTTGCCAGGCGCGAGTGCGTCCGTGCCTTCCCACTTGATGCGCTTGAGATCGGCGAGGTTCCAGAGGAAGACGGGCTTGCCTTTGAGCAGGTAGAAGCCGTAGCCGCCGAAGCGTCCGCCGGAGGCGACGATGACACCCTCGGCACCACCTGCGGGCACTTCGATGTCGGCGGTGAAGGTATAGCTGCTGTTGAGGATATTGGGCGAATCTCCCTGTGGCAGGCCGATCATCGGCTGCGTATAGATGAACTCGGTGCGGCCGGCGGTGATGTTAGGCCGCGGTGCGACGATGCGTGCGGCCACCGAGGCATCCATCGGGAAGACCTGATGCTTCTTCGCTTCCGCGATGAACATTTTCTTCAGCTCTTTCACCTTGTCGGGGAATTTGTCGGCGATGTTCTGCGACTGGCTGAAGTCCTTGTTCAGGTCGTAGAGTTCGAGCTTCTGGTTGTTGAGCGGATCGGGATTGGCGGGGCCGAAGGCCTGCCACGGCGCGCGGTTCACCTCGGTGCTGAGCAGCCAACCATCGTGATAGAGCGCCCACTGGCCCATCATCTCGAAGTACTGGGTCTTGTGTCGTGACGGTTCCTTGGCGTTTTTCGCGTCGAAGGTGTAGGCGAAGCTCGTGCCCTCGATCGGCGCCTGTTTGATACCGTCCACCATTTCGGGCGCCTTGATGCCGGCCGCCTCGAGGATGGTAGGCACCACGTCGATGACGTGCATAAACTGCTCGCGGAGGCCGCCGGCCTCCTTGATGCGCGCCGGCCATGAGACCGCCATGCACTGCCGGACACCGCCGAGTTTCGAGGCATTTTGTTTGAACCAGGTGAAAGGCGTATCAAAGGCCCATGACCAACCGGCCGACATGTGGTTATACGTCTGTTCGGTGCCCCAGACGTCGTAGAACTTCATCTGAACCTCGACCGGCATCTCGCTGACGCCATTGAACCACGCGACTTCGTTAGGCGTGCCCATCGGGCCGCCTTCGGCGCTGGTGCCGTTGTCGCCGTTGATATAGATGATGAGCGTGTTGTCGAGCTTGCCCATGTCCTCGATGGACTGAATGACCCGGCCGATCTCATAATCGTTGTATGCCTCATAGGCGGCGAAGACTTCCACCTGTTTGATGAAGAGTTTCTTTTCCTCGGGCGTGCAGTCGTCCCAGTTCTTGAGGATCTTTGTAGGCCATGGCTCGAGTTGGGTGTCCTGCGGGATGACTCCGAGCTTCTTCTGATTGGCAAAGATGGTATCACGGAGCTTGTTCCAGCCCCCGTCGAACAGATGCATGGCACTGATCTTGTCCACCCATTCCTTGGTCGGATGATGCGGTGCATGCGTGGCTCCGGGCGCGTATTTCACGAAGAACGGCTTGGTGGGCGCCGTCTGGTGGATGCGGCTCAGGTAATCAATCGCATCGTCGGCCATGCCGGTGACGAGGTTCCAGCCCGGCTTGCCCTCGAACGGATAGATCTGGGTCGTGTTGCGGAACAGGTTCGGTTGCCACTGGTTGGCATCGCCGCCATTGAAGCCGTAGAAATACTCGAAGCCCATACCGGTCA
>CAISTY010000126.1 GCA_903888515.1 Akkermansiaceae bacterium
AAGGGTTCAATTTGAAGGTAGGGCTAACGATCCGCAAAGCCTTTGGATTCAGGAACTTCTGCCATTTGCAAACCGCCCTATATCACCAGTTAGGCTACCTTCCAGAACCCAAAACCACCCACAGATTTTGCGGATGAGCCTTTTTTTATGCTCGGTTTGATCACAGTGCCGTCTTTGAGGATATGAATTGACGTCCCATTCAAAGGTGTCAGGTCAATAGCTTCTCCACTTTCAAGATAAAGGAGCCGCATATTTGGCATCTCTTTGAGTGGCGTGATGTCTGTCACTTTTGTATTCTTAAGTTCCATTACTTGAAGATTAGGCAAGCCTTTCACCGACATCAGGTTGTCCACCTTTGAATCCTCAAGAATTAGTTCTTGTAGATACGTTAGTAAACCAAGAAAGGCAACATCTTTCCACCCCCCAATTAGACTCAGTGTTTCTGGTTCAAGAGTTAGAATCAAGTCTATAATTTCGCGACTGCGCTCCGCCGTATCTGGGAAAAATACTCTCATTTGGAGAACAGGCGCGGGTCGCGGTCTCATGTTATCGAGCACAAACATGGTAGATTCACATGACTTTGCCTTATCAAAATAAGGCGAAAGCAATTCATCCCTATCGTCGGTCCAACCTTTGTCCGGCAGCCGCCACCTCCCCTCCATATAGGTGGTGAGCCTGCGCAAGAACCTCGTGCCCTCGGAGTTGGGATTTCGGTCGATTTCTTTGTTCAAGTCGGACATGTCCCGCTTACGTATATACGTATCGCGAAGCTCGGCAAAGGCTGCCTGTCGGCTCTCGAGTGATTCGTCAGCGAGTTGCTTCATTAGGGATTGGACTTTTGCCTTCCGTTCGAGCTCCCTTGCCTTCCACTCGGGCTCACCACCGTTTGCATTCCGTTCGGGCTCAGCACTACTTGCTTTCCGCTCGGGCTCACCGCATCCAATCAGCAAGATTGGCAACAGAATTATCAACAGATTTCTCATTTTATTCTGAGCCGAACGTTCAATGTGCATCCGCGGGCGTGGTTGTGGCAGACGATGGGGCGGAATTGGATGGCTTATGCCCGTCGGATGGCACGACTTGTTCGGTTAATATCGTCATGTCTTTCTGCAATGTCTTCCAAATTGGATCAACGTGGTCCCAGGACTCTTCAAGAAGAACCGTTTGAACGTCTCTCCAGGCAACTAGTGGCCCGTCCCCATCAGGGGCAGTAGAGACCTGAAAGTATCCTGAGCATTGCAAGAAAATATACCCGGGCACCTTCTCCCCGGTCTTCTTGATGACTACGGCTTTGGCGTAAGTGTAGTTGCGACTCTCCAACTCGTTTGTCTTGCATGGCGTTGGTCCGGATGTCGCGCCTTGGGGGTGAAGACCAAGGCTGGTACCCTCGGTTTGTGGCGCTGGGTCTCGTGGCTTACGACATCCTGTGAACAAGAGTATCGCAATTAATATGAGATGGAGTTTCATAGTTTTATAGACCGAACGTCAAGGTGTGGCACGCGCCTTTGTAGGTGCGAATGATGGGTGAGAGGGGAGTTCATGGGCGTTGCCACCACCGACTTGTTCGGTTTGTGGATTCTTGAACCGGCCCCGAAAGACTCTGAGCAGCATAATGGTCCCAAAAAGTAGGCCCAGTCCGAATGCCGGAATTTCCAGTAGGCCCCAGAAGTTCGTCACGCTCCAATTGCGGATAACGCCAGCCGTACCCAGCAAGATGAAAAAATAGCTGGCAAAGTGCTGAAACTGCAAGGCAACCATCTTATTGAAGGGAGACGTCGAAAGACTCGGCCTAATCAAATAAGGAGCCTTACGCTTCGACATGATGGAGGCCCATCCAGTAAACATCGCGAATGACACGCCTAGCAAAATCGCGATACCAATAACCATAAAACTCAAGCCCGAGTAACAGGTCGAGATACCTTCATCTGACGTCAGAATGGCGGCAGCTCCAGCAAGCAGCGTCATAAGTCTAAGTATTTTCCACATGTTTTCTTACCGAACAGTTTTATTATACCGCGCGCGGCAATTGTCCTTATTATACAGCGTGCGGTATAAGAAGGTACAAATGCCGCCCGGAAGTGCAGACTTCGTCCACCGCCGCTGTAAAGCGGCGTCGGACAATCCGCGTCTATCGGGCCAGCGGCGATTCCGCAAGGAAATTCTTCGGCTTTTCAGCGCATGAGGATTAACCGTCCGCAGGAGCCCGACTTGGCGGTAAAATATTCATGAAGAAAGACACGGGCAGGAATGCCCGTGCTCCGTTCTTCTCTTCACCAATGACTAATGACCATTGACCAATGACCAATGACCAATGACTTCTCCTCTCCCTCTTCCCTTGGCGTGCTTGGCGCCTTGGCGGTTAAGAATTCCATGAAGGAAGACACGGGCAGGAATGCGCGTGCTCCGTTCTTCTCTTCACCAATGACTAATGACCAATGACCAATGACTTCTCCTCTCTTCACCCATGACCCATGACTTCTTCTCTTTCACTTTGATTGTTCCAGCATGCGGAGCAGTGGGATTTCGGCGCGGCGGCGGATGGATTCCTCGATTTCGACGCGCGGCTGCAGGGTGGCGAGGCAATCGCGGAGTTTTTGCAGCGTGTTCATTTTCATGTAGCGGCAATCCGCGCAGGCGCACAGGTCGGTGGGGCCGGCGATCAGGTTTTTGTCCGGGCATTCCTTGCGCAGGCGGTGGAGCATGCCGCTTTCGGTGACGACGATGATGTTTCCAACAGCAGAGTTTTTGCAGAAGGCGACCATTTTCTCGGTTGAGCAAACCTCGTCGGCGAGCAGGCGCACGGCACGGGTGCATTCCGGATGGGCGACGACGAGGGCGTCGGGATACTCCGCCTTGATGCGTTGGATGGAAGCGCGGGTGAACTCGACGTGGACGTAACAATTGCCTTGCCAGAGGTCCATTTTGCGGCCGGTTTGTTCGATGACCCAGGCACCGAGGTTTTCATCCGGCACGAAGAGGATAGGCCGGTCGGCTGGTGCCTGGTTGACGATTTTCACGGCGTTGCCCGAGGTGCAGATCACGTCGCTGAGGGCTTTGACGGCCGCTGAGCAATTGATATAGGCGATGACATAATGGTTTCGATCCGCGTTGGCCGTTAGAAACGCCGCGAGTTCTGCCGCGGGGCACGCTTGTTCGAGCGAGCAACCGGCGTCCTTGTCGGGCAGCACGACGATTTTCCCCGGGTTGACGATTTTGGCGGTTTCCGCCATGAAATGGACGCCGCAGAACGCGATGACTGCGGCGTGGGTGGCTTTCGCCTGATAGGCGAGGCCGAGCGAATCCCCGACGTGGTCGGCGACGTCCTGGATGTCGCCGGTCTGATAGTTATGGGCGAGGATGACGGCGTTTCGTTCCTTCTTGAGGGCGAGGATTTCCTCCTTGAGGTCGAGAGAGGCGGCCATGTGAGCGTGGGGTGCAAGGCGGAGGGCGCAGGGGGGGGGAGCCACGAACGGAGAGGTTATGGATTCGGGTGTTCTGTGGCAGGAGGAACGGTGACCGTTTCAATGGTTCCGGTGTGTTGGGCACCGGGTTTGACGATGAGGGAGGTGGTGCGGACGAGACCATGGAGGCGGGCGCGTTTCCCGAGAGTGACGGCACCGGAACAGGAGATCTGGCCACGGACTTGACCTTCGATAGTGGCGGTGGTGGCAGTGACGGGATTGAGGAATTCGACGCGTGCGCCCTTGGCGATGCGGAGGTGGCGGCAATGGATGATGCCGACGATTTTTCCATGAGTGCGGATGAGGAGATCACCCGAGCAATGGACGGCACTGGCCAGTTCACCGAACGCCGTGAGATGGTGGCAACGCAGCGTGGTTCCAGTGACCGAACCGGATTTTTGGATCACCACATTGCCGCAGGTCTCGATCCGGCGATTCCATGGTTGGGTGATCTCGTAATCGAGCAGACTGACGTAGCCGCCACACTTCGGACACTGGCTGGATTGCGCTTCGCCAATCGTGGTGAAGGCATGGTCGCAATTGAAGCAAATGACCTCCCGCGGGGGTTTCACGGGGTGAAACAAGCGCATCAGAAACGACCGGGTGGGCGGGGTGGGTGGGCCGAAACGGCGTACAACCGGCGGCTTCGGAGGCAATGGCGCGGGTTCAGGATCGGCGTCGTTGCGGGGGGCTGCCAGACGTGTCACCGGCAGTTTTCTCACCACGCCTTTGCCGTCCCTCACTTGAAAGTTCGCCAAACAAGCACGGCACTGTGTGGAAACCACGAGTGCGGGTTCGAGTTGCTGTTGTCCGCATTCCGGGCATGCCACCTCAATGCAATGGCGCTGGGGCTCATCGGCCATGACTGAGTGGATTGAATCTCGGATACAGGATCGTCAACTTCAGGTGTTAGTGCCTGCGAGAGTCCCTTGTTTCGGCGTGCCGGGAGGGATCATGCCTTTGGCTTGTCCTTGGGTGGGGGCCTGTCCTTGGGCGGGGGCTTGGGTGGGGGCTTGGGCGGGGGCTTGGGTGGGGGCTTGGGCGGGGGCTTGGGTGGGGGCTTGAGCGGGTGCCTTGGCAGGAGCTTGGTTGGGGGCCTGGGCTTGGGCGGAGGATCCCACAGTGGATTTGCCGATGAAGATCGCGCCAGCTTCAATGGAAAGGATCTTGGCCTTGATGTCACCGACGACTTCCGCGCTGGCTTTGAGTTCGACGCGGTCGGTGGCGGTGAGATTGCCATGGACCTTGCCGTAAACGATCACCGTGGCGGTTTTGACTTCCGCTTTGATACGGGCGTTCTCACCGATGATGAGGTTGCCCTCGGAGAAAATTTCACCGTCGATTTTTCCGTCCACCACGAGGTCATTGGTGAACTTGACGATGCCTTTGATTTCCACATCCGAGGACAACACATTGCGCGTGGCGACCGGGGTGGAGCGGGGAGTTGCAGCCGGTGCCGCGTGAGTTGGGTGGGCTGCGTGGCCTGGGGATGGTGGGACAGGAAGGGGTTCCGGGTGATAGATTTCCGGACGGGATGGAGCGGGGCGGGGTGCTTCGCTATGGCCTTGACCAATGACTTTCTTGAACATGGTGGTGGGTGTGCTTGGATGTTAGATAGAAGGTGACTTGGAATTTCCAATCCGTTAGGGTTGCGCATCTGCCGGAGTTTTTCCGGTGGGTTCACTACGGATCTCCGGACGGGTTTCTTGCGGTGCTGTGACACTTGGGGCTTCGGGGGCGGAACTGGGCGCAGGTGGAACGGGCGGTGCTGGAGCGGGTGCCTCTGGCGCGGGCGGCGCGGGTGCGGGTGCCTCTGGCGCGGGCGGTGCTGGCGGCGTCTCCGCCTTGGGCGCGGGCGGTGCCGGAGTGGGCGCGGGAGTGGGTGCCTCTGGCGCGGGCGGTGCTGGCGGCGTCTCCGCCTTGGGTGCGGGCGGTGCCGGAGTGGGTGCGGGTGCCTCTGGCGCGGGCGGTGCTGGCGGCGTCTCCGCCTTGGGCGCGGGCGGTGCCGGAGTGGGTGCGGGTGCCTCTGGCGCGGGCGGTGCTGGCGGCGTCTCCGCCTTGGGCGCGGGCGGGGGATCGACTTCGACGGGCGGTTTCGCCTTCAAGTTGTCGATTCGCCGTTTGGCGGATTGCATGAAATTGCTCTCGGGGAAATCGGTTTGCACCCGTTTATAGGAAGCTTCGGCCTTGGCGAGATCGCCGGCCAGCTTGGCGATGTCACCGAGTGAAATGAGGGCGTAAGGGGCGATGAAACGCGCCTTCGGGTCGTCAACGATCTCTTGAAAAATCCGGGATGCATCGGCGGACTTGCCTTGAATCATGAGCTTGGAGCCGAGGCTCGCCTGTGCGGTGGGAAGTGCCGGGTGTTGCGGATTGGAAGAGATGAAATTGCGGAGGGTTTCGATGGCGGTGTCTTGCTGGCCATCGGTCCACTGGCGGTCCGCCAGCAAGATGGCCGCGCTGGATGCGGCGGTGGTGCCTGCATGTTCGTTGATGACGGCTTGCAAAGCGGCGAGGTCTTCGGCCTTGTTGAGGGCCGCGCCGGCGGTTTCCTGACGGCTTTTTTCGATGCCTCGGTAAACCACCAGTGCTGCCACGCCGACGGCGATGAGCACGGCCAGAATGATGAGATTTTTCTGATTGCGGTCGAGAAATTGTTCGAAGGCATTGGGGCCTTGGGCGATTTCTGCGAGAGGCGCGGGTGATTTTTGGAGATCAGCGGGCATGACGGGGAATGAACGGAGGTGCGAAAAGCCGATCAAAGCGACTGTGGCGACGAAATCAATGCTGAAGTCAGAAAGTGCGTCGATTTATTGCGATTCGATGGATTTCGCGGGTGTTTTTCATGGTCAGGGCGGGGTGGCGTGGGTAATTTGCCGGCGCATGTCGAAACGACTGTATGTGGTGGCAGGAGAGTTGAGCGGGGATGCGCACGGCGCGGGATTGTTGCTTTCCCTCAAGACGATGGTGCCTGCCGTGGAGATCCGCGGGGTGGGGGGGCCCGGCATGGCGGGCGTCGCCGGACCGGGCGTGTGCGACTGGGTGGAGGACGCGGCGGTGATGGGTGTGTGGGAGGTCTTGAAACGATACGGCTGGTTCAAGGATCGCTTTGCGCGGATGTTAGAGGACCTGCAAGCCTTCCGGCCGGATGTCCTGCTGCTCATTGATTATCCCGGTTTCAACCTGCGCTTTGCCGCTGCGGTCAAAAAGAAATGCCCGGAAACCCGCATCGTCTATTACATCAGCCCGCAGGTCTGGGCATGGAACAAGGGGCGCATCCCGAAAATGGTTGGATTGTTAGATGAAATGCTGTGCCTGTTTCCGTTTGAGCAGCCGATTTTCGCCAACGCCGGGTTGAAGACGACCTTTACGGGGCATCCTCTGGTCGATGAGTTGGAGCAACGGCGGATGGCCAACGTCCGGCGTGACGAGGGATTGGTCGGACTTTTCCCGGGGAGCCGGGAACGGGAAATCGCGCGGCTGTTTCCCATGATGATAGAATCGGCGAAACGGCTCAAGGCATGGCGCGGCGACTTGCAATTCGAAGTGCCCGCCGCCGCCCCGCAACTGGCGGTGCAGATCCGCAGGTGCTTGGTCGAAGCCGGTGCGGAGGGTTGGATCACGGTCACTACCGGAGAATGCTACTCGTTGATGCAACGGGCGTACTGTGCGGTGATTGCCAGCGGCACCGCGACGCTCGAGGCGGCGTATTACGGACTCCCGTATTGCCTCGTCTATCGCACCGCACCTCTCACCTATCAGTTAGCCCGGATCCTGGTGAAAATCAAGTTTGTCGGATTGGTCAATATTCTGGCAGGAGAAAAAGTCGTCGAGGAATTCATTCAGGCCAAGGCGGAACCCGTGGCCGTGACGCGATGCCTGAAGGGATTGTTGGAATCCCCGGCGCAGTGTGAGGCCATGCAGAGGCGTTTTGCCGCGACGGTGGCGGCGCTTGGCGGCCATGGGGCGCATGAGCGGGCCGCGCGGGCGGTGGCGGCATGGCTCTTGGGGTCAGGATGAAACGTGCCAGTCCTCATCGCGGGCTTGCGGTGCCGCAAGACTTCGCTAGCATGGTGCAAATGAGCCGACGATCAAGAAGACGCGCATCCGCGGGCGGGCAGGGCTGGCTCGGCAAGGCGGCCTTGGGGCTGATCGTGGCCGGAGTGCTGGCTGCGGCCATCCTTTACGCGCTGGTGCGCGGGTATTTGCATAGTGACTCGTTCCGGCGGTTTTTGTCCGCCAAGGCAAGTGAGGCAGCGCAGGTGGACGGCGAGTTCACACCGTTCCGGTGGGATGGCCTGGCGGTAGACACGTCCACGTTCGAGGCTAACGGCAATGGCGTCGTCAAGAGATTGCGGATGGACGGTTTGCACACCGAAGTGGGGGTGACGGGCGTGCGCCGCGGCGTGTGGGAGATCCGTGGCTCACGGGTGCAGCGGATAGATGTTTCCATGGATGCCAGGGATCGCGCAACGGCACCCAAGCTGACGCTGGACAAAAAAATTCCCCCGTCGTCGCAGGCGAATGCGCCGGGTTGGCTGCCGCGCAAAGTCGAGTTGCAGGGACTCGACGTGCGTGAATTGATCGTGAAGGCGATGTTGGATGCAGGGCCGGCACGCGTCAGCGGCATGAGATTGCGGATGGACCCCGACAGCAAAAAGCCGGTCTATCGGATCGAGGTCGCCGATGGCACGATCCAGTTGCCGTTCGGATTGGTGCCGGAACTCCGGATGAACCGGGCCCGCCTGCGCTATCAGGATGGTGAGGTTTTCCTCAACAACGCGACCGCCGCCGCATGGAAAGACGGGCATGTTGAAGCATCCGGCGAGTGGGATACGGCTGCCGGGAGTTACACGCTCCGGGGGGATGTGTCCGGCGTGAAATGCAATGATCTTTTCAATGAGGACTGGTCGAAACGGTTTGTCGGCGACATCAGTTCGAATTTCACCTTGGACAATCAGACCGGATCGGCGGTGGCGGGCGGACGGATGACGGTGCTCAACGGGACACTCACCGCCCTGCCGGTGTTGGATGCGCTGGCGGCGTATGCCGATACCCGCCGATTCCGGGTGCTTTCCCTCAGCGAGGCCCACACCGATTGGAAATGGAAAACCGGCGAAGTCCTGCTAACGAATCTGGTTCTTGCCAGTGAGGGATTTGTGAGACTTGAGGGCGGCATTTCCATCCGCGGCAGGGATCTCGACGGCACTTTTCGTCTTGGCCTCGCGCCCGGCACACTGGCGAGGATTCCAGGTGCGGAAACCGACGTGTTTGCGGCGGGCGAGCGTGGTTTGTTATGGGCTCCGCTGCGAATCACCGGCACGCTGGACAACCCCAAGGAGGATCTCACGGATCGCCTCGTTGCGGCGGCCGGTCAGCGGATGTTCGATGTCATCCCCGAAACCGGTGTGAAGGTCTTGAAATTCACCCGCTCACTATTCGGCGATCCCTCCCCCAAGGTGATCGACAAAGGCGTGGATATCATCAAGGAAGGCGGCAAATCCGTGGGCGGCGTGCTCGAGGGCATTCTCGGCGGCGGGCAACCGAAACCGGAATGAAGCACCCTTGTTCTAACGCTCTTTGCCTGCATGGCGCATCATTGATCGAAGCAGTCATCGCCATCGGCGTGCTGGCCGTGGCCATCCCTGTGGTTTTCGGAACATTGGCGGAGGCCGGAAAAAACGCCCTCGCCGCGCAAGCGGAAACCCGCAGCACTTGGATGATCCCCACTTGCATGAACGAAATCCGCGCCTCACGCGCTGGCCATCCGCAGTATTTCACCCCCACCACGCCCGGACAGACGTTTCCGCCGACCGGCGAGATATGGGCACTCGCGTTCTCCCCGGAGGGGCAACCGATAGGCAGGCTTTCCCAAGCGTTCTACGACAAGGGCACCAAGGAACTCAACGGCAAAACCGTGCGCTACATTGCGGCATTCGGCTCCTCAGTGATACCCGTAAATCACGGCACCACGCCGATGATGCGGGTTGATATTTCGCTGGAATTCCCCGCTGCGGCGGTGGCGGCGAAACGCCGGAAACTGGATTTCCATACCCGCATTCCATGACTTCCACGTCTCTCCATCCCCCCGGATTTTCCCTGATAGAACAAATGTGTTCGTTGGTGATCGGTACGATCATCCTGCTTGCCGCGGCTGCCATGTTAGACAACGCCGGCAACGGTTACGAACGGATCCGCGGCGGCGTGGAGACCGATCGCGAAGCCCGCGCCATCATTACACAACTCACTGCGGATCTTGCCACTGCCAGATATCACAAGGACGGCATTCTGGAAAAATCCTCCGCGGCTTGGCCCGTCGACCGTCTGGGATTCCTGACCCTCCAACCGGCCCGCGCCCAATCCGATGCCGGTCGCATCGGCGATCTGTGCGCGGTGCATTATTATATCCATGATCTCACCATCGGCGGAAAAACCGTCCGCTGCCTGATGCGCGGATTCCGTGAAAGCTCCACCACTTTCAAGGCGCTGGAAAACGAGCTTGTCTCCACCCTGTTCACCCGACAAATCCCCATCGACGAACCCGTCGCCTTCGGTGTCGTCTCGTTTCAGGCCAAACCGATGACACGTGATGCGGCGGGCAAGTGGATCGACTGGCTGCCCCATGACATCACCGGACCGGAGGCGCTCGACGTTTGTCTGGTCATGGCCCGACGCAGCCTCGCGGGTAAACTCACCTTGCCGGATCAATGGGACGGCGCGGGTGCCACCGCTGGACTGTTAGGCCGCCCGTCCGAGGCAGTCCGCAACGCCAACCTGGAAGTGTATGCAACCCTGATGCGCTTTGGATATCATGATTATCCGTGAACCGAGTGCCGATCATGGCATGGCGAAGGGATTCACCCTGCTCGCCGTCCTTGTCGTCACCGGCTTGCTTTTCATCCTTGCAACCGGAATCCTGTTAGTCACCGGTATCGAACGGGCCACCGCCCGCTCGTGTGTAAACCTGCAACGCGCCGATCTCGCCGCCAGCGCCGCAGTGGAGGAGATGTGCGGGATTCTCAGGCTTGAAACCGCCAATGACGATTTCTTGATCCTGCAATCCGCCCTCGCCAATCCAATCACCGCCGGTCGTGAGCCTGCTCCACAACTCTTCCTCGTCCGCGGCAAGGCGGATGGCAATAAGTTTTCCTATCATTTCGTTCCGCTGTTCAGCACCGTCCGTCAGCCACCGGATAACACTCAACTCGCCAACCCGGTGATCGAACCGCTCGTCGGAACCAGTTCTAACGAATGGATCGATTTTCCCACTCTCCCCTATCAGGACAAGGTGCGCGCCTCGTGGATTCTGATCCATGACGGGAATGGCCGCCCCGTCGCCCGCTTCGCGTATTCTGTGGAGGACATGCAGGGGAAACTCGATCCGCGCTGTGCAGGCAATCTCGACGGTCCCGACCTGACACACGCGCGCGCCGCCTATCCGTTTCCAGCGCCCGGACTCAACCCGGCCGTCGCAGCAGAAAACGAAGCACCCCTTGACCAAATCGCCCTTTTCGCCATCGAGCCTGATACCTGCTCCAACCGCCAGGGATCACTTGCCAAAACCCTCATCGGGAACCGCCAGCTTCTCTTGTCGCCGGATTCATTACTCGCCGCCGCCAATATCAGCCCGCCACTGACGCGTGACGGCTCCGGCCGCCTCACCGACTTGATTGCCCGTGCCGCCGAGGAAAATCTCGTTGCCAATCTCCAACCGTATCTCGAACGCCCTGTCATTCCTTGTGTGCGCGGCATCAATCCCGACGTCGCCGGAGCCCCGCGCATGAACCTGAATGCATTGCTCACAAAACCGCCGGATGATGCCGTCGATGAGATGGCCGCTTTCATCCGCCGTGCCTTGCCGGACTTCGATCAGCGCAAGGGCGGCTTTCCCGATGACTATGTGAAAACCCTGGCGGCCGGCGCAATCGACTACGCGGACGCGGATTCCTCCCCGACGCTGAAAGCCAATGCATACCGGGGACTGGATGCTTATCCATTGCTGAGCGAAATCGCCTTGCAGGTCAATTATACGGGTATCTCCAATCAGAATGATAGAAAGATCATGACGTTCCGCTTCAAACTTTTCGCCGAGCTATGCAATCCGACAAACCAACAGATATCAGGCAACGCAAGGCTCAGTTATGAAGTGGCGCTGCCCATGGATGGCATCGGATCCGGCGTCGGCGGCGTTCCCTTTGATGCCCCGTCCTTGCTTGCAAAACCGGAGTGCTCGACACACGACCTCACCCTCATCAATGGTCGCTACTGGTCCCGTCAAATCAACCTGTCCCTCGCGCCTAACCAATACCAATGTTTTCTTTTCGCGGATGTCGTCTATCGCATGGATGTGGGCGCATCATCCGACATCATCCCGGATGGCACTCCCTTCAGCCTCAGTGAATCCAAGGGCGCTTCCGGCTTGTCATTGATGTGGAACGGCGATGTGGTCGAGCGGGCGTCAAGCATGCTGCGACAGGCGGGCTTGATCTACTCTAGCAAGAATGGGGTCATTTCGGGTGGCTTCAAGGTGGGCACTCCGGAAACACTCACCAAAGCCGCTTTGCCAGGCCATGTCTATGATGATTATCCGTACATGTATTATAACATGGGCGACCCGCGCATCACTCATTACCTGCGAAGCGCCCAGCTCGATGAAAATGCCTATCCGGAAAATTCCAGCCCGAACCGCCGCAACATCCGCCTCGACATTTACAAGAACGATGCATCCACCAAACCCAAGGTTTATGCACGCATGCTCCCCTCCGAATGGCCGGACGGCGGCCATAATGCGTGCGTCGGCACCTGGTCCCCGGGCACCAGTGACATGACCGAGATGACCGACCCGAAGTTCCTTTTTCCCTACGCTCCGCAAATGCGCCTCGCGGCACCGCAACTCATTTCCAACCGCGGACGCTTCTACAGTGCCACGGAACTCGGACGCGTTTTCGATCCGATTATGCATGCACCGGCATTCCCTGACAGTGAGGAAACGGATTATTTCCGCAGCAAAGGAAAAATGCCGGCATCGCGCACCTCATGGCCGGATGTATCCAGCAGCCAGCCCAGCCCGTTCTACGGCGGTGGCAACACATTGCGCATCGGCCGCCCGGAGCATCCCGCGTTCGCTAGGAACAGCAATCCCGGTCTGCACGCGGCGCTCCTGCTGGACCTTTTCCATACGGGCTTGTCCCGCTCTGCCAATCCAGTGCAACGCGAGGGCCCGCTGACCCGCATCATGGGACATGTGAATCTCAACACCGCTACCCGTGACACCCTGCGCGCGATGGCAGCCGGCGCCCTTGTCATGGACCCCATGCTGGCCCGACAAACAAGTGCCGATCACGATGCCACCATGATGCTTCCCACGTCTCCGTTGTCCCTCTCCGCACCCACGTCCACTCATGATGCCGACCGCATCGCGGATGCAATCATTCACAGTCGGCCTTATGGCAGCACCGCAGGTCTGGCGCTCGCCAAGGAATCCAACGGAACATCCGTGTTCGGAAACCGCGCGCTCTATCAGGAAAACACCCGCGTCGAATGGACTGATGCCGCCGCCGAGGAAATCTTCGCCCGCGTCTATGAGGCGGCCACCGTGCGATCAAGAAACTTCCGCGTGTGGATCGTGGCCCAGGCGCTTGCTCCCTCAATCAAACCGGGCGCCACTCCCGGGGTTCTTGCCGAAGTCAGAAAGGTTTTCACGCTCTTTGCCGATCCCGGGCAACGTGCGGCCGATGGCTCTATCATCCCCGGAAATATCAAAACATCAGTCACTTCATCCAATGATTTCTAATGGAAAAATATTAGCTCTCGCCATGCTCGCCTTGCAGTGGGTTGCTCTGTTGGGCGGCGTCGCACAGGGCCAGGATGCTCAACGTGGACCTTTCGGGTTTTTACGTCTTCTCAATGCCGTCAGCATCGGAACGGGAAAGCTCGAGTTCTTCATCGACGGAAAATCCGTCAGACCCGATGGCTACCAGCTCGGCAATATCACCGGTGGCATCGCGCTGAAACCCGATACCTACAAAGTGGAGTTTCGTCGGGATGGACTGCAGCACGGGGAAACCGAGATGATCGTGGCTGCCAATGATACGACCATTCTCATCCCATTCGCCGAACCGCTGCCGGTGAGCGAGGGGCAGCCCGCCCGCTGGAAAATCCGGATTTTGAGACTCAAACAACACGCGGTCGAAAACCAACGCACGGCCACCTTCGTCTCGGTCTCACGCAATCCTGAACTCAAGGTGGAAATCCGGCAATCTGACGGAAAGTGGCATCCCGTCATCGTCAAACGCCTCGGCATTGCCCGCGCAAACATCCGACAAGCGCGCGGCTATATGTCCGTGCGCTGCCAGCAACAGGAATTATCCGCAGTGTCAGTCGGCGCTGCCGGTAACTTCGTCTCCGTCCTCTACGAGGATGAAAATGGCATCCTCCGCTCCAAAACCTTCCAAGACTACAAATACCTCAGCGCCGATTGAGTCCGCCGATTCCAATTCCAACCGATTCCACCCTCACAAAAAAACATTTGCGCAAACCAACCCATAACCAATTATTGATGCGATCGCATCAATAATTGGTTATGGGTATCTTAAAATGTTTACCTATGAAAGCGAAAACCGAACTCATGCTTTACCACTGTCTGTGGATGGCGGATATGATGATGAGGCCGACTTGGCGGAACATGACGGGATCTTTCGAGGAGTGGTCCTATCGAAATGGGTGCCTGCGCCAGATGCGGGCACTTGAGAGACAGGGTTGGTTGGAGTCGCGCGAGGGCACGGATGGCACGGAGCGCGTTTACCGCCTGACCCGCAAGGGTTATTTGAAGGCTCTTGGTGGCTGTGATCCGGAGGAGCGGTGGAACCGCAGCTGGGACGGCAAGTGGCGGATGGTGGTTTTCGATTTGCCCGAGAAGAAGTGCGGATTGAGGAACGAATTGCGCAAGCAATTGCGATCCGCGCGATTTGGAGGCTTGCAGCGTAGCGTTTGGATCAGTCCTGATCCCGTGCAGGTGATCGGGAAGCAATTGAGGAAATCTGCATCCACGTGCGGGGTGATGACCTTTTTTGAAGGGGTGACCTGTTGCGGCGAGAGCACTTCAGAGATGGTCGCCGCCGCTTGGAATTTCACAAAAATTCAGAGCGACTATGAGGATTACCTTGCCCACTTGAAACAAATGCCTGGTGACAGTGGGGTTGATTCTCGGGACAAACTGCTAGAGTGGGGCTGTCAGGAAAAGAAACTCTGGTCGGTGTGCCTTGAGGAGGATCCGCTGCTTCCCAGAGAACTCTGGCCCGCGGGATATACCGGCGAGAAGGCATGGAAGAAGAGAGTGCTCGCACTCCGCCGTGCCGGAAAACTGGCGAGCAGCACGTTTACCAATTATTGATGCGATCGCATCAATAATTGGTCGGTCTAGGAATGGTGCCGACGAGGGATGGCTGGGAGGAGTGCCGAACAGGGGAAGGGTTTCAGTGTGGAGGCGTCGCCGAACCATGCGGAGGCGAAGTCCTGGTCCGTTCATTTCACGGACAAGACATCGCATTTCACGAAGATCATCATCTTGCGTGGTGCATTAAAGAAGCGTCGTACGGTTTGGCAAGAAAAAAAGTGTGCTTTAGAACACCTAAAGCAACTTTTGCCGAAGCAACTCCGTGATTTGCTTCGGGTTGGGTTTGGAGGATGAGGCTTTCATGACTTGGCCGGTGAGGAAGTTGAGGAGTTTGTCGTTACCGGCTTTGACTGCAGCCGCTTCGGTCGGGTGGTTGGCGAGGACTTGGTCGACGAGGGTTTCGAGTTCGCCTGCGACGGCGGGTTTGAAGCCGAGAGAGGCGGCGATGGCGGTGGGGTCGCGGTCGGGGGATTGATAGAGCACGGCGAAGACTTCGTTGGCCTGGTTGGAGGCGAGCGTGCCGTCTTCAACAAGCAACAGCAGGGCGCGGAGTTGGTCCGGGGTGACCGGGCAGGCGTCGATGCCGATACCTTGTTCGTTGAGGGTTCCCAACAGGTTGTTGATGATGAAATTGGCGGCCTTCTTGCCGGGGAGAGCGGGGGAAAGTGAAGAGCGAGTCTGGAGACTCGCGGTCCCGGTGACGGTCCCGGTGACGGTCCCGGTGACGGTCCCGGTGACGGTCCCGGTGACGGTCCCGGTGACGGTCCCGGTGACGGTCCCGGTGACGGTCCCGGTGACGGTCCCGGATGCGGTGGCCTCGAAGTAGCGGGCGAGGTGGCGGTCCGAGGACAGCACGGAGGCGTCGTAGCGGGTGACGCCGAAATGGTTTTCGAAGCGTGCGGCGAGTTCGTGCGGGAGTTCGGGGACGAGCGGCCGGACTTTATCTAACAGAGGCGCGGTGCGGATGGGTAGCAGGTCCGGGCAGGTAAAGTAGCGGTAATCGTGCGCGTCCTCCTTGCTGCGCATGAGTTGGGTTTCACCGCGGTCGTCGTCCCAGCGGCGGGTCGATTGGATTTGCGGGATGCCGCGGTCGAGGTCTTCGGATTGGCGCTGGATTTCGAAATGGATGGCGCGGCGGATGGCGGAGATCGAGTTGAGGTTTTTGAGTTCGATTTTCGAGCCTAACGGATCGGAGGCGTGTTTGCGCAGCGAGATATTCACATCGCAGCGGAGTTGTCCTTTTTCCATATCGGCATCGGAGACGTCGCCCTGTTGGAGGATCAGTTGGAGCGAGCGCAGGTAGGCGAAGGCCTCCTCGCCGGACTCCAAGTCGGGTTCGCTGACGATCTCCATGAGCGGGGTGCCGGCGCGGTTGAAATCGATGAGCGACGCGTTGCCGAGGTGGGTGGATTTGGCGACGTCCTCTTCGAGGTGGATGCGGTTGAGGCGGACGATCTTGCCGGGGTTGGCGATGTTTTTGCGGCAATCGGTGGGATAACAATGGTCGTAGAGCGGGATGCCGCCACCAATGCACAGCGGTTGGTCGAGTTGTGTCGTCTGATAGTTCTTCGGCATGTCCGGATAGAAATAATTCTTGCGGTCCCATTTTGAGATTTCCGGGGACGAGCAATGGATCATCAGGCCGGTGAGCAGGGTTTTTTCGATGGCTTCCTGATTGAGCACCGGAAGAGCGCCCGGGAGGCCGAGGCAGACCGGGCAGGTGTGGGTGTTAGGGGCGTCGCCGAACGAGGTGCGGCAGGCGCAGAACATTTTGGTGACGGTCTTGACCTGGCAGTGGACTTCCAGGCCGATGGTGACTAGATAGGGCATGGGGTAGAAGAGGTGAGACAGAAGAAGATAGGAGATAGGAGATAGGAGATAGAAGAGCAGTATGCGTTAGGTGCGGGAATGGAGTTCGATAGATTGGGCGAATTCTTTTCTTCTGTCTTCTGTCTTATTTTCTTCTATCTTCTTCTCTATTGTCTTTTTAGTCTTGGATATTGTTGAGGAGTGCTTGGACTTTTGGGTCGTTGAGGGCTTTGGTGAGGAGCGGGGAGCGGAGCAGGGTGGCGAATTTCCCCTCACGGGCGAGGTTTTGCAGTTCGGGGTCATCGACGATGATGGCGCGGGGGATGGGTTTGCCGGTTTTCGGGTCGATTACGGGAGTTCGTTGGGGTTGCGATTGTTCGGTGATGATTTTTGCCAGGGAGAGGCGGGATGGATCGGCGAGTGGATCGAAGAGCTTGAGCCAGGCGGGCGGGATGGATTGTTCCACGGAGGATTTGAGATTCTGGATGAGGTCGGCGGATCGGGAGGGCGTGGATGTTCCGGCGGATTGTTTGATTTCCGAGACGGACCCGGCGTGATGGATGAGAATGGCGAGGAGGGTCACCACCAGACAGGTGGGGACGAGAGTGAACAAGGCCGCGCCTAACAGGCGTGTCAGGGTGAGAGGCGGGCGATCGCCATCGGACGGCTGGAATGGGCTGCAGAAGAATTTGATGAGGATGCGTCCGATGAAGAAGGTGATGAGGAACGCGGCGACGGGGATGGCGGCGGCAAGCCACGGCAGGTGGATGCCGAAGCAGGCTTTCACGAGATCCGGGGAGAGTTGCCAGACGCGCAGGCCGACCCATGCGCTGGCGCCCAGGACGAGGCACCCTAACAGCATACGCAGCATGCCGCGCAATAACACGAATCCGGCACACACCACGAAGATGGTCAGGGCGACGGTGGGAAAATTGATGGACATGGGAGAGATGGAGGATAGTGGATAGAGGATAGAGGATAGAGGATAGAGGATTGAGGATTGAGGATTGAGGATTGAGGATTGTGGATTGAGGATTGAGGATTGAGGATTGAGGATTGAGGATCGTGGATGCAGGGATGGGGGAGGGTGTTTCCATCAACGATCAGCGATCCACGATCCACGATCCACGATTTACGATCTGCGATCCATGCACCTTTGGCGGAGCAGGTGATCGGTTAGGACGAGGGTGGTCATGGCTTCGACGATGGGGACGGCGCGCGGGAGGACGCAGGGGTCGTGGCGGCCTTTGCCGGCGAGTTCGGTATTTTCGCCGGAGGAGGTGACGGTTTTCTGGGAGGTCATGACGGTGGCAGTGGGTTTGAAGGCCACGCGGAACAGGATGTTCTCGCCGTTGGAAATGCCGCCTTGGATACCACCGGAACGGTTGCTGGTGGTGCGGACCGCGCCCTCGGCCATGCGGAACGGGTCGTTGTGTTCACGGCCTGTGAGCAGGGTGCCGGCGAACCCCGAGCCGATTTCGAAGCCCTTGGTGGCGGGGATGGACAGCATGGCTTTTGCGAGATCCGCTTCGAGTTTGTCGAAGACCGGTTCGCCGAGGCCTGGCGGGCAATTGCGGATGACACATTCGATGACGCCGCCGACCGAGTCGCCTTTGGCGCGTACGCTCTTGATGTGATCGATCATGGGATCGACCATGGCGGGGTCGCCGGTGCGGACGATGTTGGATTCGATCGTCGCGGTGGTGACGGTGGCGGGATCGACGGTAGCGTTGAGGTCTTGGATGGATTTCACCCAAGCGAGGATTTCGATGCCGGGATGGAAAGCATCGAGCACCTGACGTGCGACGGCGGCAGCGGCAACACGGCCGATGGTTTCGCGGGCGGAAGCGCGGCCACCGCCGGACGGGGCGCGGATTCCATATTTGGCGTCATAAGTATAGTCGGCATGGCTGGGCCGGTATTTGGTGGCCATTTCATGATAGGCATCGGGGCGCGGGTCGCTATTGCGGACCATGATGGCGATCGGAGTGCCAAGGGTGAGACCGTCATGCACGCCTGATAGAATTTCCGCGGTGTCCGGTTCGTTGCGTGGGCTGACGATTTCGGATTGGCCGGGGCGGCGGCGGTCGAGTTCTTGTTGGATGCTTTCGAGCGAAAGCGGGATGCATGACGGGCAGCCGTCGATGACCACGCCGACGCCGCCGCCGTGGGATTCGCCGAAGGTGTGGATGCGGAAAACCTGGCCGAAGGTGGAGGACATGCGGGTGAGGGTAGCCGGAGTGCGGCGCGGGGCAAGCCGGAAGGAAGGATGACAGGGGCAAGAGTTCGAGACGCAAGACACAAGGAAGATGGCTGCGGGGGTATGGCATTGGAACCCGCACCCCCGCCTGTACCGTTGCCGGGATGTTTACCGCAGACGCATGATTGGCTGCCTAACCCGTCACACCAGCCCGTCCTTGCGGGATTGTTTCCAATAGGCGTATTCCGAGCGGTTGAAGTCGATGTATTCCGGGGACAGGTCGCTGGAATACATGATATAATCGGCTTCTCCTTGGTTGAGGTTGATGACGATCTCGAATTCAGGTTGTGCGACGATCTGGCGGAGTTCCTCCATCGGGGTGTCGGCTTGCAGACCGCCGAGGCAGGCGGCTTTGCCACCGATGAAAATATCGACCAGTTCCTCGCGGATGCGGGCACCCGAGTATCCTATGGCATGGAGGATGCGGCCCCAGTTAGGGTCTCCGCCGTTCCATGAGGCTTTCACCAGGGCGGATTTGCAGACGGCTTCGGCGACTTTCTTGGCGTCCAGATAGATGCGCGCGCCGTGAACCTGGACGGTGACGAATTTAGTCACGCGTTCGCCGTCGCGGACGACGGCCTTGGCCAGTTCCAACATGATCCAGCGGAGTGCCTGGCGCATTTGATGGCAGCGTTTGCCGTTGCGGCGGATCGGCGGCATGCCGGATGCGCCGTTGGCGAGCACCAGCACGGTATCATTGGTGGACATGTCCCCATCAATGGTGATGCGGTTGAAACTTTCCTCGACACATTCGAGCACGCCTTTGCGCAACGAGGCGCTGGGAATGTTCGCATCGGTGGTGATGAAGCACAGCAGGGTGGCCATGTTAGGGCATATCATGCCCGCGCCCTTGACGCAACCGCCGAGGCGGACGCGGTGCTCGCCGAGGTCAAACGAAATGGCGATTTCCTTAGGGTGGGTGTCGCTGGTGATGATGGCAGCGGCCACGTCCGAACCGTTTTTCGGGCCGAGCCCGGTAATGAGCGAGTCGTATTGCGGGGTGACGCGCAGCATCGGCATGGGCAGGCCGATCACCCCGGTGGACGACACGCCGATTTCGGTGCGCCTGAGGCCTAACGGTTTGGCGACGGCGTCGCACATGGCGTTGGCATCACGGATTCCATGAACACCGGTGCAGGCGTTGGCATTGCCGGAGTTGGCGATGATGGCGCGCAGGTCGCCCTTGCGCAGATGGGCCTGGGACACGCGCACCGGCGCGGCTTTCACGCGGTTGGTGGTGAAGGCCCCGGCGGAACTGCACGCGTGTTCGGAAAAGATCAACGCAAGATCCAAGCGATCCGCGGCGGGATTCTTGATGCCACAACTCACGGCACTGGTCAGAAATCCGAGGGGTGCGCCAACACCTCCTTTGATACGGGTAAAGGGGAAATCCATGGTTTGGGAGGGCAGGAGGGGAAAAGAGGAGGAACCATGGGCTGCTCCTAAAAATTTTGCAACCCATCAGTCGCGGAAAATCCGAACATCAGATTGAAACTCTGCACGGCTTGGCCGCCCGCACCCTTGCCGAGGTTGTCCTCCGCACTCATCAGCAGTACCCGACCGGTGCGCGGGTCGTATTGCCAGCCGATATCAATGAAGTTCGTGCGGGTCACGTTTTTCGTGTCCGCGCAACCACCCCGCCCGAGCAAGCGGACGAATGGCTGGCCGCAGTATGCATTCTCCAACGCCGCGCCAACAGCGTCCGGCACCACCCCTTCGCGAAGCATCGCGGTGGTGGTGGTGACGATGCCGGCATTCACGGGAATCAAGTGCGGAATAAAACTGATCACGACTCTTTCGCCTGCGGCGAGACTGAGTTCCTGCTCGATTTCCGATAGATGACGGTGCTTGGGCACGCCGTATGCGCGGGCGCTTTCGTGGCACTCACAGAATAACAACGTGAGGTCCGCCTTGCGCCCCGCGCCGCTCACGCCACTCATCGAGTTGGCCACGATGGTGGCCGGATCTATCAGGCGCGCGCGCAGCAATGGCAGCAGCGGCAGCAGGATACTCGTCGGATAACAACCGGGCGAGGCGATCAGCCGGGCCACCCGGATTTCCTCCGCCCGTACCTCTGGCAGCCCGTAAACCGCCTCGGTGAGCAATTCCGGTGCCGTCGGCGCGTGACCGTAATACTCCTCATATACCGCCGCATCCCGGAGGCGGAAATCCGCACTCAGGTCGATCACCCGCAGACCACGGTCTAACAGGGCGCGGGCAATTTCCGCCGCCACCCCGTGAGGCAGCGCGAGAAACGCCGCCTGCGCGCCCGTCGCCGCGATCGCATCCGGATAGGGTTCGATAAATGTGAGGGCGGAACCCGCGGCCTTGCGAAAGCGCGGAAACACCGCGTCCAACGCGTTGCCGGCCTCCTGCCGCGACGTCACGGCGACCAGTTCCACTCCGGGGTGGGTGAGCAGCAGCCGAAGCAGTTCCATTCCCGAATAGCCGCTGGCTCCAACGATGGCGGTTTTGATGCGATTCATGGGGCACATGGAATCTCATGATTTTCGGTGCTTGCCAATCCGCATTTCCCCTGTTTGTCTTGCGCCCCGTTCACAAAACGGGCTGTAGCGCAGCCTGGTAGCGCACTTGACTGGGGGTCAAGGGGTCGTGGGTTCAAATCCCGCCAGCCCGACTCTCCTTGATTTTCAAGGAGTGATGTCAATTTGTTCTGTTGTTAGGAGCGTTTTGGCAACCAATTGGCAACATCCGGCCAAGCTGTTGCAGGTCAATGGTTTGCGCGGCTTCACTCTCTGGAACCAGTCCGCGCATTGCAACAATTCAACCAGTTCATTGACTCTTATCTCCAGTTTTCGATCACGCTTCACGCCGCACACCAGGCGGCTCACTGAGCCAGGATGCCCCATGTGCAGCCGTGCCCATGAGCACCTAGGCATGCACCCGCCAGCCGCAACTCCTGCAAGTCTCTTCCAGCCGCTTCAGAAAAACCAAGCGGTCATCGTCGGTTTCAAACACCATCTTCCCGCCATCGCCACGGGCCATGACATGATACACCGCTCCCGGATACTGGAACCTCAACGGTCGTGCCATGCCAGCTTCTCTTCCATGGCCGCTCCTGCGTCAATCCTCATTTGGCGCAATGCGCGGACCCCAGACAAGCGCCGCGGCTTTCCTCGAACACCTCGCCGCGCGCGCCTACTCGCAGGGGTCCCTCGACGCCCATCACTGGGCGCTCAAAGGGTTTCTGGCATGGGCCGGAGAACATAACCTGACGGCCCCCGGCGCGTTCACCCGCGCCACGCTCGAGGTCTATCAGCTCCATCTCTATCATTACCGCTCGCCGCGCACCAAGGAGCCCTTGGTCGTCAACACCCAACTCGCGCGCCTCGGAGCGATCCGCCGGTTTTTCGCCTGGCTGTGCCGCTCGGGCGCGATCCCGGCCAACCCGGCCTGCGACCTCGACCTGCCGCGCAAACAAGCCCAACACCTGCCGAAATGCCTCGGCGATGACGAAATCCGGCGGCTGTTAGCGCTGCCCGACACCGCCGATCCCTTCGGCCTGCGCGACCGCACCATCCTCGAACTCTTCTATGCCACAGGCGTGCGGCGCACGGAAATGACCCGTCTCGACCACGGCGATTTCGATCCCTCCGCCCGTACCCTGCTAGTGCGCAAGGGCAAGGCCGGCAAGAGCAGG
>CAISTY010000127.1 GCA_903888515.1 Akkermansiaceae bacterium
GCCAAGGGCAACGTCAGGGCGGCGATGGCGGATTTGGAGATGTGGATGGGGTGAAGGCCGTTGGAATAGCCGTTGTCCGGACCGGAGTGCGGGGAAATGGGGGTTGGTGACGATGGTGATCTTTTCGCCAGCCTGTAGCCGTTGGATGAACGCGGCGGGAGGAGGGTCTGTCGCGAACGAAGCCGCTTTCGCAAGCCAGATCGCAGCGATCACTGTAACGACAATGTTTTTCATCAAACTCCGGAGAAAGTATGAACCGCAGATGAACGCGGATGGACGCAGATCATAACGGTTGCCAAGCGTTGTGGGCTTGACCGCTCGGGGGATTGGAGATTTCTGCATAAAGCATTCCAATTTAACGTCCATCTGTGTCCATCTGCGGTTGTGATTTTCAGTTGCGATTCCATTATTTCACTGTGGCATCCCAGACTTGGACTTCAAACGGCTGGAGTTTCAGAGTGACCGGCTGTGCGGTGGACGTTTCCATCACCACGGCTTTGGTCCCCAAGGCCGGCGTCAAGCGGTATGCCTGGGGCGCTCCGGCGGGAAGTTCGAATACGACTTGAGGATAGAGGACAAAAGTCTGCTCGCGGCCAGTCGGATTGCGCAAGACCACCGTCCCGCCTTGCACGGGATGCCACGCGGCATAACCATAGATTTCTTTCAGCGGGTTCCCGCCGATCCAATGTGTATCGCGCAGAATGTCGCGATGGGCTCGCGCCCATTTCAGTCCGGCGGCGAGGATGTCCCAGGCCTCGGGAGTCAGCAGCGAATGAGTGACATAGAGTTCTCCAAGTCCGCTACCGCAGGCGACGGACAGGTTCAACTCATGCCGGAAGGATTCGAGATCCTGCGCGGGCGTGGGCATCGCGGCGGGCGTGGCGCGATCCCCCACCAGCAGGCCGTGATACATCAGCGAGTTGAGCGGATACAACGGGCTGGGCTGTGCAAAGCGTGCGTGAATCCGTTCGTCGCGATAGGTGATCCAACGCTCGCGGGCGTTGCCCTCGCCGGCATAGGCGCAATCATCACCCTGCCGCCAAACGCTGTCGGCGAACCACGTCCAGTAGGGTGAGGCCCAAGTGCCGACGGTGCAGTTGATGAACACCTCGGGGTTCGCTTGGCGGAGTTCCGCCAGCAGGCGGACCAAGCCATCGAGGTCGGGCGCGATGGACGACGGCGCGCCGGTCGCATACATGCCGCCGCCGATGCCGTCGAACTTGAAATAGTTCTGACTGTAGTCGCGAATCATCTTGAGGCATACGTCGCGGAAGGCTGCATAGTATTTCGGGCCGCCGAGCGAGAAGCCGCCGGCATTCGTTTCATACCCTTGCTGCCGACCGAGCTTCACACGACTGTTGTGCGACGCTCCATAACCACCCCACGGCGAGAGCCACGCGCCCATACCGGCGCCCTGTTTGGCGGCGGCATGCTTCAGTTTCGTGAAGCCGTTTGGGAATCCCGGATGGAACTTCCACAGCGAGTTCCAATCGTCCCAGCCATCGTCCCACACAAACCCATCCAGTCCGACGCCGCGTTTTTCGTGCAGTTCCCGGCCGAACGCGGCGATGACATCCAAACATTGCGCCTCAGTCATTCGCACCAGCGGATCGGGATTGTCATTGCGACCGATGTTGAGATCATACCATGAGTTGTAATGCCAATACTGCCGGTAGGGATGGGCCCGCTCCCGTTCCAAATAATAAAGAAACGCCCGCCGCAACTGGCCCGTCGGATAGACCCCGATGCCGGACGAGACGGTCCATTCCACGGCGGGATCCAACGCGCATTGCCGCGGCAAGTCGCACACGGCGGCGACCGATTTTGCGATGCTTGCGCCGGTCACCGTGAGCTTGCCCCACGAGTCGGTTTCGGTTGGCACGCCCCCTATCAAAACCCGCAGGGTGCCATCCGTGATTCCAGCCGGAACATCGAGCCGATACGAGTTCTCCTTCGCCGCATTGCCGCTGAAGCCGGCATGAGCATCCGCCGCGAGTTCTTTGCCGCCAGCGCCGATGAGTGAAACTTTCGTGATGTCGATCCGGTGATTGCCGCGCTGGTAGTCGAAGCGAACCCCCAACTCGCCCACGGTCAGACTCGTCAATGGCACGTCGAATTGTCTCGCCCGCATCTCTGTCGGGGTCCAACCGCCGCCGGTCGCGGCCGCGTTGCGCGCCATCGGGTGTTCGATACCGAGAAAGAGCTTGTCGGTGGAGATCGGCGAACCATCGGTATAGCCGGTGACCTGCGCGCCCGGCAGGTTGGCGCGGATCATTTCGATGCGGTCGATCCCCACTGGCCAGTTCGTTGCCGTTGTGAGTCTGAGTTCCTGGCGGAGTGTGTTAGATCCGTCGGTCATGACCGCGCGCCACTGAACGGACAGTCCGCTGAATTCATCGCTGAACGTCGCCTGCAACTGTTGCCCCGGCAGGCGGTCGGCAAGCCGGGCCGCGCCGGGCGTGCCGACGAAGGCGAGCGCTTCCGGGCCAGCCACGAGTTTCATTGCCGACGAAGTCAGGGGCTTGTCTCCGCTGGTCCGGTGGATCGTGAACAGGTTTGGATCGCTCCAGGCCAAGTCGAGCCCGTTGAGCGGGCCGCGCAAATAGGCAAGCCGGAGCCGCGCGCCATCACGGACAAAGGTCGCGGTGAGGGTGTTGTTGCCGATCGTCAACTCGCGGTCGGTGACGCTGGTGACCGTGGCCGAAATCGCCGGCCCCGGAAACGGCACGCCATCCTCGGCGCGGACCGCAGTGAGCAAACCTAGCAGTGATAGAGCGAGGACGCAGGTTTTCATGCGGGGATCTACCGGTGCCGGGCTTCCGATCTTTCAAGGGTTCGGCATGCTCGACTTGGCGCGGTCCTGCGCGATCAAGGTGGCCATGAAGGCGCGGCTTGGCATCATGGCATAAGCGCGGTGTGGCAGCTTCCAGCCCAACCCAAATAGCCATCGGGCGCAATCGCCACGGCACCACCCATGCCGCCCGCTGTTCCCACCACCGGCGTTGCCGCGGACGCCGGAGCCGGGTTGCTTGCCGGGGCCCCGGTCAGCAGCGCCCCATCGACCTCATCGCCGGCCAACACCCATGCCGTCACCATCGACAGGCGGCCTGAGGGTTTCAGCCGGACGGTGCGGCCGCTGGCGGTGGTGACAAGCTGGCCGGAGTCCGATGTTTCATATCGTGTCAGGCTCACCTCCTTATCAACCATAGAGGAGATGGGTGGCCGATTCGATCCAATCGGCGATGGGCAGGAAAACGAGATGGGCCATCAGCTTCAACGCATCGCGCGGGATTGCTAGGAAATTGCTTTTGGGGTGAAGGCCGTTGGAAGAGCCGGTGGCCGGACCCGGAGGGCGGGGAAATGGGGGTTGTCTCCGAGCCGTAGCGCCTGTGCAATTCTTCTCTTTAAGATTTTTGAACAGGAGCAAACGGAGGGTGCCAAAGGGAGGGATCGGAGAGCTGCTCTTTGGCCACACTTTCCTATCTAATTATGAATGGCAGAAGCCATCGTGATTTGCTGGCGGGCCATGACGATCACGTCACGGGTTGATTGTTAGATGATCGTGTTGCTCGTCATTGCTGTTGACCTCTGTCCTCTGGTTCGCAAGGGGCGGGGCTATTTGAAGATCGGGTGGAAACCGGCTTGGGCGAAATGCCGATCACCGGTGAGAGCCTCACTAAGGCCATGGTCAGCCATGACGACAAAGGAAATGCAGTCGGTCAGTGACCAATGCTTGTCGGGGCGTTCATGATAGAGATCCAAGCCACGCTGGAAGAGACCCGGCGATGCTGCCACCGTGACGATGGAACGGCTGGCTTGCAATTCTGTGACCAAGGGCTTGATTGCTTGGCGCGATGAGGCAGCGGCAAGTGCGTCAGCGACCTCAGTCAAAATCCATTGGGTCGTCATCATGGAGCCCTCAAAAGCGAGGGCATATTCCTTAACGATCTGATGGTATTCGTCCCGTCGGTTCAACAGGGCGACGAAAAAGAAGGCGTCGGCAAAGACGATCATGGCTGTTTGCGATGGCCGTGAAGGTAGTGGTCGAGATTTCGGGCCAAATCAGACGGGAGGTCATCGGCGATTCCGATGAACCTCGCGAGATCATGGCCGAGGGCTGGACCCTGGATTTCGACAAGAGGTTTTACGGGCTCAATGAGCACCTGAGTGCCATCGGGGAAGTGAGTTCCCTTCGGCAAGCGAATACTGTCATTTTGGACGGTTGCTGTAACGCTCATGGCGGTGGAAGTATCCTTTATGCACGCCCCATGTCAAGCTGAGATTGCCCAGGCTGGGAGTGGGAATTTAGCGATAAGCACATGTGAAGAGCTCCTCAGAATGCTAGCAGCCTGTCGGACTTAGATTTTGACTGAAATTTGACTTTTTCGTGGAATGGCGCCTTCGCGAGTCCCTCAAAACCTAGCCGAGGGACTGATTCGTAATTTTCAATTGTTGCTGGACAGCTTTTCGCGGACGGAGC
>CAISTY010000128.1 GCA_903888515.1 Akkermansiaceae bacterium
ATACATGATCACTGGCAATCATTGGCATCTGGTTTGCGCATTCCTGCTGTCCGCATTGGCGCACGCTCAGGATGCCAAGCCGTCCGCCGCACCGCTGAGTGTGCGGGCTTTCCTGCATGATCCATCCCGTGGCGTGGCGGACCTGTATGTGAAGGATGTGAAAGGAAATGTGGTTAAATTGTGCCTGGTGCCCGAGGAAATCGGCAAAGCGCAAGCAACGGTTCCCGTGAATGGATCGTTGGTCCTTTTCAACACTGCGGCGGTGGATCCGAAAAATCCGGAACCCAGCATCGCCGCAAGCATTGCCGTCCCGAAAAACATGCAGCGGGCGATCATTATCATCTTACCCGGCCCGGCGAACTCCAAGCCTGCTTATCGCATGGTCCTGATAGATGATTCATCTGCGGCGTTTCCACCGGGGGAATCCAGGATATTGGCGTTTGTGCCGTTCGAAACGGCGGTTGAGGCGGGTGAGCACAAGCTGCTCTGCAAGCCGGGTATCATCACCCGTATGGCAGCGGTCAGAAAACTCAACCCATACAACATGGCACAGACCAACTTCTACTACAAAAAGAATGATGCCTGGCTGGTATTCGATGAGTGCAAGATGAAATATATCGACGCATTCCGCCAGGTTTTCATTGTCCATATCAGACCCGGCGGCACGGCTCCGCTGCTCACAACACTCGTCGATCAGGTGCCGAAACCGGCACCTGCAAAGTAAACCCAAATGCGAAAATGGAACCGGCTGAAGCGGCATGTTCCACCACTGAGTTCACGAACCCGGCTTGAGTTTTCCCGCAATGCGCCCGCGCGATCGCCGCGATGATCCACAGGAAAAGGAATCCACGTGCGCTTGCTCATACGGCCAACAGGAGAGCCATGAGATGTTCTTCCGGGACGGGAAGTCAATCGTTCTGCTCCCACCCGGCACCCGCAAATCTTTTTTGCCTTCCGACGGCACACGGGTTATACTGGATGGATGAAAAAGGTTTTATTGCTGTATCCGGAATTTCCGGATACTTTCTGGAGTTTCAAGCATGCGCTTAAATTCGTGCGCAAGCGTGCCGCTTTGCCGCCTCTCGGCTTGCTGACCGTGGCGGCGATGTTGCCAACCGATTGGGAAACACGCTTGATCGACTTGAATGTGGCGCCGTTGCGCGACGCGGATCTGGCGTGGCCGGACCTGGTGTTCGTGAGCGGGATGATCGCACAACGGGACTCGGCGCGGGCCTTGATCACACGTTGCCGGGCGGCGGGCAAAACCATCGTGGCCGGCGGCCCCCTGTTCACCAGCGAACACGCGGAATTCACCGACGTGGATTATTTTGTGCTGGGCGAGGCGGAAGTGACACTGCCGGAATTCCTGCGCGATTTTCTAGCAGGAAAAGCCCGGCGCACCTACACCACGACAACCCTGCCTGACTTGCTGCACACACCGGTGCCGCTGTGGCGGTTGGCGGACCTGCGGCGCTATGGATCAATGTGCATCCAGTATTCGCGCGGCTGTCCGTTTGATTGCGAGTTTTGCGACGTCACCGCGAAGTTCGGGCACCGCAGCCGCACCAAATCGACCGTGCAGGTGCTGGCGGAACTCGACGCCCTGGCCGCCGCAGGTTGGCGCGGGTCGGTGTTCTTCGTCGATGACAACTTCATTGGCAACAAACGCAAATTGCGCGAGGATTTGCTGCCGGCCCTCATCGCCTGGCAGCACGCGCACCGGCAACGGTTCTCCTTCTATACCGAAGCCTCGATCAATCTGGCCGACGATGAGGCATTGACCCGGCAAATCGTCAGCGCGGGATTCGACTCCGTGTTCATTGGCATCGAAACCCCGGTGGAAGCCGGCCTTGCGGAATGCAATAAACGCCAGAACCGCGGACGCGATCTGTTAGGTGACATCAGGCGTTTGCAACATGCCGGTCTGGAAGTACAGGGTGGCTTCATCGTCGGTTTCGACTGCGACACGCTATCGATTTTCCGCAAACAGCTCGAATTCATTCAAAGCAGCGGCATCGTCACGGCGATGGTCGGCATACTCACCGTACTGCCGGGCACCAAGTTGTTCGCGCGGCTGCAGAGCGAGGGACGTCTGCTAGGTCCGTCCAGTGGGAACAACAGCGACGGAACCACCAATTTCCTGCCACGCATGGACGTGCAGGCCTTGCGCGACGGCTACCGCAACCTGATCGCCACGATTTACGCGCCGGGCCCGTATTACCGGCGCGTGCGCACCTTCTTGCGCGAGTTTCATCCGCCCAAGGTGCCACCGTCCTTCAATCTCAAAAACCTTGCCGCATTTCTCCGCTCGGCGGTGGGCCTCGGGGTCATCGGTCGTGAACGGTTCCAATATTGGCGTTTGCTAGTGTGGACCTTGTTTCGCCGCCCGCGACTGCTGCAAATAGCCGTCAAACTGGCCATCTACGGCCATCACTTCCGCCGCTGTGCCAAGGCCGTCGCGGACTAACACCGCACCCTGATGGAGAACTGTGGTTTCCATCCGCAAGCTGTAACCGTGTGCCGTTCCGCCCTGGCAATCCATCCGATCACCCGCCCGGGACTTGCGCTGTGTCACGGTCCGGGAAAGTCACGAATGAAACCGCGATTGAGGATTGAGGATTGTGGATTGTGAATCGTGGATTGAAGAGGAAGAGAAGAATTTCTAACCGCCAAGGCGCCAAGCACGCCAAGGAAGAGTTTTTCTGTTGGAAGAGGAAGAGGATTTGAACAGAAGGTAACGGAGGGTGACAAATGGAGGGATTTTCAAGCAGACTTTTGACGATTTTTTTGCTTTAGAGAGGATTTTCTAACCGCCAAGGCGCGAAGGACGCCAAGGAAGAGTTTTTTGTTGGAAGAGGAAGAGTTGAACCACGAAATTCACGAAACTTCACGAAAGGTTTTTGTGCTGAAGAGGAAGAGTTGAACCACGGATTTCACGAATTTTCACGGATGAAGAAGAGTCAGAGGTCAGAACGCGGTGTGAGCATTAGCGAACTCAGAAAACCCCGGCGCAGCCCTGACTGGCATAGCCGAAGGCAAGCCAGAGGTCGGAAGAGGCGGTGGCGTCAAGGAGCGCGGGAATCCTGATAAATAACCCGGCGGCTTGAAATTCCTGCTTTTCTTGCGCCGGTGGCTGGGCTAGGATTGCGCCGTGAGCATTGATCAGATTGCACCAGAGGCCCTTCGCCTTCCGACCAGGGAGCGGGCGCTGCTTGCCGCCTCCCTATGGGAAAGCATTGAGGATCCCTACGTTCTTGCGGTGGATCGTAGCGACGAGGACGCGATCGTGCTGGCGCTGGCTCGTGACGCCGAACTGGAATCGGGGAAGGTCAACCCGCTTTCACATGCAGAACTGATGACGCGTCTGAGGGAATGAGGATTGACTACCATCCCGCGATTGCAGCGGAGCTTGAAGAGATTCGGGATCACTACGAATCATGTTCGTTAGGTCTGGGTTCCGATTTTATTGACGAGTTTGAACGGCAGATTTTGAAGGTGGCGGCAATGCCGACTCGCTGGATGGTGGTGCAGGGCGATATTCGGAGATGCCTGATGAAGCGGTTTCCCTACGCGATCTTGTTCCGGCTTATCGGGAACGATTGGATACGCGTCACTGTGGTCAAGCATGAGAAACGGCACCCTGCCTTCGGACTACACAGGAGGTGACGGTTCATTTCCTTTGCGCCACTTGGCGATCTTCGCGGCTTGGCGGTAAATCCTCATACGCTGAAAAAAGCCGAAGAATTCTCTTGCGGCAATGCTGCGGGGCCGATAGACGGGGATTGTCTGACGACGCTTTACGGCGGAGGGGGACGCAGTCCGCACTTCCGGGCGGCATTTGTACCTTCTTATACCGCACGCTGTATAATAAGGACAATTGCCGCGCACGGCTTAATAAAACTGTTGGCAGGAGAAGATTATGAGAAGAGTAACCGCAATCCTTATCGCAACGATTTTCTCGGTCTCGGCGATGGAGGACAGTCCAGCGGTGGGGTTCTGGCTAGTCGCAACAAGGAGTCTGACGAACGCAGTAAATCAGGCGGGAGGACTGTCCAAGATCGACCAGGCCACGCTGGTTGGCATAGCTGAATGTCACGGTCACTTCAACGGCCCTTGCGACCTTGTACTTCAAGCAGGCACCGCGCAGTTTCGGATCAAGGCAACAGACGACGGCAGAACCGTTGACTACGCCGTCACTTACTCTTGGCCACAAGTCAAGGTTCAGGCACGACAATCCAGTGGCCGTGTCGAAGTGGGGCAGGATTTTGTCGCGAAGGCTGGATGGGAGAAGGACGACTTCGTTTTGGTCATGAACAGACTGAATCTGAAACAATGAGGACTTGCCAACCAGCAAATGCTCGGTACGGCTTCGCCGCCCGAGATTTGAGGCGCTGAGAGGATAAATATGATTATGATTGATGAAGCAATCTCTGCGCTGAAAGCAATAAGTATAGCTGAACCGCGAATTGGCCCTCCGCCTTCCGCCGATCTAATCGCTGCAGCTGAGACTAAACTCAGTTGTAAATTCCCTCCGAGTTTTCTCAAGTTCCTGGCGGTTGCCGGCTCTTACCAGCTGTCTTTCTGGGAGACATACTGGGTCGGGCCATGCGATCGTGACGACATTGTTGAAATGAATCGGCAAGAACGAGAAGAAGCATCGTCTCCGTTGCCTTCATACCTTGTTGCGTTCTTTAATAATGGCATGGGAGACCAGATTTGTTTTGACACTCGCACCATTGACGACAATCGAGAATACCCGATTGTGTTTTGGAATCATGAACTGTCGCAAGAAGAGAACCTTAAACAACTCGAACAGATTGCTCCAAATTTTGCAGAATGGTTAATGGATGAAGTTAAAGCAAGCGACAGCTAACCAAGCACTCCATGTTATTTTTCAACCAGGCGGTTGAAAAAAACATGAGTGCAATCGTTAGGCCGACACCCCCGTCACACGATGACCACCACCGAAGCACGAAAGATTGTTGAGTCACTGGCGGATGGTCGTTGCCCCCAGAACGGCCAGAAGCTACCGACGGACAGCGCGTATCAGCAGGCCGATGTTGTTCGTGCCCTGCTCATCGCAGCGAGGGCGCTTGAGCGAGTCGAGCGCATTGAGCGTCGCGCCGGTGAGTTGCCGGAGCACGCTGGCAGGGGTTGGGACGTTGCAGAGGAGCAGCGGCTTTGCGAGGATTTCGCCGCAGGCAAGTCGGTGGCAGAGCTTGCGCAGTTGCACCGGCGCACGCGAGGAGCGATTCAGTCGCGCTTGGAGCGCCTCGGCAAGATTCAGGCAAGAGAAGACTCAGGCAGGAATGCCTGAGCTCCATTATGAAGAAAAGACTCAGGCAGGAAAGCCTGAGCTCCCGTGGCGGATGACGCGGAGGTTTTTGCCGTGGACCTTGATGTCTAGCAGAGGGTCGGCGGGGGTGGCGTGCTTGGTCATGCCGTGGCGGGTGACGGAGCCGTGCAGGATGACTTCCATGATGGTTCCGCGTCCGGCGTCCTGGCCGTAGAGCACGGGTGCCCAGCGCACATCCGCGCCGGGTTCCCACTCGGGCACGGCCATGGCGGCGAAGCAGACGTCGTCCATCATGGAGGCTTTGAGGTCGATGATGCGGGCGTTCTTTTTCTCGGCCGGGTTGGGGGTGTAGCCGACGCCGCGGAACGGCACGGTCCCCGACTCCCCGCCTGCGGCCAAGGCGAACTGCACGCCATCGACCTTGCCGATCTGGAGGCCGTTCTCCTTGTGCAGGGACAACAACTTCGGATAGAGTTCGGCGGCGGCGGTCATGGCGATGATGGACGCGTCGCGCGGGTCATAGACCGCGAGGTCGCCCATGGTGGTGCCCACCTCGATGGACACGGATTGCTTCTGGCGGGCGGAGGTGTGGTTGCCTAACAAATCCTTGACCCCCTACGCCGCCTTGTAGATCACGGCGACCACGTCGAGGTATTGGGCGGCATCGGCAGTGGCGGCGATGACTTGTTTGGACGAGCGCTGGAGATTGGCCACCGAGACGCCCACGACATGGCCGATGATGCGGTCGCGGTAAGCTCCATACGCCTTGAGCATGTGACCGAGATTGGTTTGCTGGTGGAGCAGCGAGCGAAACGAATTGACAAGCACCTGCGGGTGGAAGCCGAAAACCCGGCCATGCATCTCCGGGCCGATGAGCGCCGGGAACGCGGTGGCCACACGGAACCGCACGTAAGCCTTGAAGTCGTCGGGCTTGAGATCGGAAAAAACCGGGTCGTTGGCAGCCAGGAACGAAACCTCCGACTCCTCGGAGACGATGAAGGATAGGGAAGAAGTCATGGGTCATTGGTCATTGGTCATTGGTCATTGGTGAAGAGGAAGAGAAGAGGTCATTGGTCATTGGTCATTAGTCATTGGTGAAGAGAAGAGGAAGAGATTGTGGATTGGAGATTGTGGATTGTAGATTGAGGAAAGAATTTCTAACCGCCAAGCCGCGAAGGACGCCAAGGGACGCGGAGGGGGAAGAGATTGATGATTGATGATTTTTGATTGAAGAGGGAGAGAAGAGCATCTAACCGCAACCGAAGCGAAGCGTAGATGGCCGAACACTCGATTTCTGATAATGAGGCAAATAAACAGGATTTACGCAGATGGGAAGAGATGAAGAAATTGTTATTGGGCTGGAGGTGGAAAAAACAAAATTCCAATTCTTATCCTTTCTATCATCTGCGTGCATCTGCGTCCATCTGCGGTTAAATTTCTCTTCATTTCCTTTGCGCTACTTTGCGGCTTTGCGGTAAATCTGCATGTTCTCTTTCTGAGTTAGGCGGCAGCCGGGCGACCCGGCTTGCCGGGGAGTTTGGCTTTGGCGGGTTTGGTGGTGGCGGTTTTTTTGTCAAGTGGCTTGACGGGATCGGCGGCAGGAGCGGGAGCGGCGGGGGTTTCCTGCTGGTAATCCGCGGGGAAGAGTGAGGGCAGGAGACCTTGGCGCGGTTCGTAGGGCGGGGTGTAATCCTCGCGGGCGGCGTGGGCGGCCTGCATTCTGGCGGACTCCGCCGCGTCATCGATGCCGAAGAGTTCGCGGATGGAGGGCGGTGAGAGGATGCCGTAGGTGGCGGCAAAGGTGGCGTACTCATGCAGGATGTCGTCGTGGATGCGCTTGAACGGATAGGTGCCCTCCGCCGCCCACTTGCGGGCGGCAGCGTCCTTGAGTTGGAAACCGCCGCCATAGAGGCATTTGTTGAACCGGTGGACGGGCGCGGCAAATCAATCGCCCGGGATAACAAGCGCTCCGCGGCGGAATTATCCTTACGGGCGGACGCCGCCGCCGACAGCGGGGCAGATCGGGAGATTTTCTTCGCGGGCATCAACAGCGAGGCGGACCACCGCCGCGCTCATTCGTCAAGGGTTTGTTTTGCGTAGAGAGACAGAAGAGAAGAAGACAGAAGACAAGAACAGAAGATTTTCTAACCGCCAAGGCGCCAAGCACGCCAAGGGAAGAGTTTTTTATTGGAAGAGAAGATTTTCTAACCGCGAAAAGCGCGAAGGAACGCGAAAGGAAGAGGAAGAGGAAGAGAAGAGGATTTGAACAGAAGGTAACGAAGGGTGCCAAATGGAGGGATTTTCAAGCAGACCTTTGACGATTATTTTGCTTTAGAGAGGATTTTCTAACCGCCAAGGCGCCAAGCACGCCAAGGGAAGAGTTTTTTGTTGGAAGAGGAAGAGGAGGTCACTGGTCATTGGTGAAGAGAAGAGGAAGAGATTGGGGATAGTGGATTGTGGATGATCTTCGATCTTCGATCCACGATCTCCGAGGGGAGGATAGCCGTCCCGGCTGTCACGGCCAACGGGCGTCCCCGCCTGTTGTTTGCCGCCACCGAAACGGCTTTATGATTTCTGGCGCAGAACGTCGCAGGTCAAACGCGTGATTGCCAATTCAAGAGAATTGCTACTATGCTAAGTCCCCATTAAGTTATTTTGTCTCCTGAACACGTATAAGCTGCCGAAAAACCTCGACGATTTTTTCATCCTCGCTAAGCACTGGCGAACTTGGGGACTTCAGAGTAAAAACCTTGAACACCCCCCTGTCCACAATGAGATCGGCCCTAAACAAACTCACGCTAGTTCCATATATTTTCAACAATATCCATGTATTTCTATGAAGGATCATGAAATTATGATATTTTATCTCAAGGCCCACAGGCTGGTTGCTCATGGGTTTAAGTGATTTCTTTTTCCATTGATCAATCTTTGTCAATGTGTCGTCTACACTTTTCAAAGTTAAGCTTTGGAAGGCAAAGACATCATCAGTAATGTATAATTCTGTCATACCTCTATGCAGACGATCGAGAGCAACACCTTTATTGTCATCCAAACCATCCGGAAGTATTGTGATATTACTAATTGGCACATATTCAGCCTTACATTTCAATATAACGTATTTCCCCACTGAATCAGTACCCCCATAACTAGAACTAGTAAGGCACCCGAACAAATAAATTGCAAAGCAACAAAGTATATACTGAGGTTTCATGGATCGAATTTCGTGCTCTCCCACCTTTTTGTTTTAGTGTGCCCGGGGTTTTGACCGCCTACGGAACGCCAGGCGGACACCGGAAAGGTGCAGGCGCTTGGGGTTGGCAGGGCGGTAGTCATCGCTGGATCGGTGCATAGCAGGGCGGCAGCCCCGTGGCGAGCGGAAAGTTCCGGCCATGACCAACCGGGAACGACATTGGCGTCCTGCCGCCCTCCGATGGATACCGGCAACGGTCGTCAGAGCCGCCCTCGCTGCTGCCGTGCAAGTCGCCTCTCTGGAATCAGTCCGCGCATTGCAACAATTCAACCAGCTCATTGACTCTCACAGCCGCTTCAGAAAAACCAAGCGGTCATCGTCGGTTCAACCACCATCTTCCCGCTATCGCCACGGGCCATGACATGATACAACGCTCCCGGATACTGGAATCTCAACGGCCTCGCCATGCCTGCTTCTCTTCCATTGCCGCTCCCGCGTCTATCCTCATTTGTCGCAATGCGCGGACTGGTTCCAGAGATGTCGCGTCCTGTTCGGCTTTTATTTCGGTGTGCGAGCCAATAAAGACTGACGACCAAAAAGCATGAATGGAGCGCCCACGAATATAGAAATCAGCAATACTAGCGGCCATGCACGAACAGGATTAAGGGGATAGGGACCATCCCGTAGAGCTTCCATATACGTTTTGTATGCGCCAGCAGCATCATCTACATCTAAGTCATCAACGACAACACGGACGCCTCCAATCGTATTGCTATAACACCAAAAAAGCTGCACGAAATACTCATCATTCAAGGACGCATCGATTCCTTGATCTCCCAAATAGGCTCGAAACAGGTGTGCATCCTCCGGTGTCGTAAATGTTGCGATTGTCGTCATGAGTATTTCTGCCGTCGATGTGTTCCTACGGGAGCCAAAGGAAGGAGAACGGAATGAAATAGAAAAGTAGCAGCCCGTTAGGAGCCACGTCTTGTGCGCTTCTCTTCATTTGTTCTTGGGGTCTGATTGTGGTGCTACTAGCGGCGGCGCCTGTGACGAATTCGGTGGCACTGAGCCGAGAGTGGGAGATACGTTGCGTATCTCGTCGATTCTCAAGACGGTTTCTAGCGGGTTCATCAACGCGTTGGCAAGGCTTTGCACCTCACCGGGTTCACGCAGCCCTTCCAAAATGAAGTATTTGCCCAGGGGCACCTGATTGACTACCGGCGCGCACATCACCACGCCGTCCAGCACGATGGCAATGCGATCCCGTCCTGGGGTCATGTCCTTTGTGAGGGCGATCAACTTGTTGGTGCCTTCGCCATTGAGCGTGATGGAGACCGCATCGGCTTGCTGGGGCGAGGGCACGGCCAAGGCGATATCGTTGCCGCCGAGGGCGACGCGACGGTTCAGCAGAATCGGAGTTTGGATTTCGTTGCCATCCGCATTCTTGTGTTTGTACATGTAGGCCTTGTAACCCGGGACGATTTCCGCACCGGCGGCGACGCGAGCGGCGAGACTCTTGCTATCGTGATTGCCAGGTTCGTCGTTGCGCGGGCTGACCTCACGCAGTTCGAGCTTGCCGATCTTTTCGAGGGTTTTCTTGATTTTGTCGAACTCTTCCGGCGTGACGCCGGGAATTTGTAACAGGATGCCGTCGACTCCTTGGCGGGCGAGGATCGGTTTGGCCGTGCCCAAGCTGTTGAGGCGCTTCTTAATGACCATGATCGCCTGGTCCACTTGGTGCGGAGTCACCGGCATCGTAGCGCCCGTATCATCGGTGCGCGGCTGGACGTGCAGGGAGAGTGCCGCGCCACCGCGGATGTCAATACCACCCTCGCTGTCCGACTCCTTTTTGCAGGAAGGCAGAAGAACTAGAATGAAAAATGTCGTTAGGATGTATTTCATATGCTTGAATTCTTGGCGGAACGCCATTGGTTGGCGCGCGGGTTCATGTTACCTTTCCAATTGTCGTGGGGGAAACTCCAATTGGTTGGTGCGCGGGACACGCGTGAAAGGGTGGAGTTAGTGGGGTGACGGAGGAGCTTCTGGTGTCTTGCCATCCGCGACTTCGGCAATTGCATTCCTAAGTATGAATAGCGAAATCAAAGTAATGACAACAAACATCCCGGACAGAAACGATCCAAAAACTAATGGCTGCAAGCATTCTGCTGCTCCGGCCTGCCACGGCGATGGATCAAGCACACCCGACGAAAGCATATTCGTGAGAACCCTCTGCAAGTTGGAGGAGCAACCGTAGATGCCCAAAATGATTGGTAGCACGGAAGATGGCAGCAGTAATCGATTGAATAACACTGGACGCTTGAATGTAGCGCAAAGCGCACCAATGAAAAGGATCACGGAAAGCGCAATGAAATGCGCACTGCTTCCACATTCCATGTAGTAGTCAAGGAAGGTCTTTTGAACCATGGATGATATTGTAGCCATACAAACGCGGGTCTAATCTATCGGCCGACAGTTTTAATATACAGCGCGCGGCAATCGTCCTTATTATACGGCGTGCGGTATAATAAGGTACAATTGCCGCCCGGAAGTGCGGACTTCGTCCAGCGCCGCCGCAAAGCGGCGTTAGACAACGCCCCGTCTATCGGACCAGCGGCGTTTCCGCAAGGGAATTCTTCGGTTTTCTTCACCGGCATGGATTTACCGCCAAGCCGCCAAGCACGCCAAGGGATGCGGAAGAGATTGAGGATTGAGGATTGAAGAGGAAGAGATTTACCGCCAAGCCGCCAAGATCGCCAAGTGGCCAAAGGGGAATGAACTGCGAATAAGAGTGTTTTAACAGGGGCGGACGGAGGGAACGGAGGATAAAGAAATCGTCAAAGGTCAGCTTGAAAATCCCTCCATTTGGCACCCTCCGTTACCTCCTGTTCAAATCCTCTTCATCTTCCAACAAAAAAGCTCTTCCTTGGCGTGCTTTGCGCCTTGGCGGTTAAAAATTCCATGAAGAAAGACACGGGCAGGAATGCCCGTGCTCCGTTGTCTTCTTCCTCTTCACCAATGACCAATGACCGATGACCAGTGACCAAGATAGGAGATCGAGGATCGTGGATCGAAGATCGAAGATCATTCCCAATCCACTATCCACAATCCACAATCCACTATCCACTATCCACTATCCACTATCCACTATCCACTATCCACTATCCACAATCCTCAATCCACAATCCTCAATCCTCAATCCACAATCCACAATCCTCAATCCTCAATCCTCAATCTCTTCCCCCCCTCACCCCATAGCCATGCAGTGGCTGGCGGATTCTTCCTCCTCGTGGAAGTCGGGGTCCATGAGGAGGGCGAGCAGGGCGGTGAGGCCGTAGGGGGCGGCGTAGGCGAGGTCTTTCTTTCAAGAAAGGTTTTGCAGAAGAGCTGGTTGGTGGCATCGGAGAAGAAGCGTTTTTCAAACTCGCGCTGCTTGAATGCCTCCTTCTGGTCTTCGCCCTCGTCATCCTTGAACTCGACGACGAAGCCATCGTCCGAGAGGAGCTGGGTGGTCACCTCGCTGCGGGCGTCCACGACGATGGGATTGATCAGGAAGCCATCCTTCACGCCATCCAGCAGGGAGTAGCGGAAAGTGGGTTGGCTCCAAGAAAGCATGCCGCGCTTCTAACCCACGGGTGGCCGTCCTAGCAACAGCAAACGCCCGCACACTCGCCCGCTGGACCTTGAGATGTCGCTATCCGCACCGCGGTCCTCCAGGCGGAGGCGCTGGCGGCTGGGGCGACGTGGGGCGACGTGGGGCGACGTGGGGCGAGGCACCGCTGCGGGTTTTACCGGCAGGTTGTTCCGCTCACTTCTTCCGCCAGCCCGGAATGCCCAGGGTGTTGCGCTTGCAGACCCGCGCGGAAGGCAATTCCGGAAGAACCGGCGATCACGGCATCGGGTTTCTTGCCCAGCCTTGAGATCATGGTTCGTGTCCAGCGCGTTTATGGTTTTGGGAGAGGGGGGATTCCCAGCCTGCGCTGAGAGATACGCCTGTTCATGAGAGCTTCGCGGTGATCATTGCCGCCAGGGATCGCGGGGTCGCCAGATTGACCCGCGTCAGGTCGGCGGGATCGAATACGATCCCGTAATAATCCTCCAAGGCGGCCGCCACCGCGCGCATCACCGGCACGGCTTCCAGACCGGCGGCATACAAATCCCCGTCCTCCGGAAAATCCCAATCCAAATCCAACAACCCCTCGGCATTCAACCAATCGATCAGCTCCGTGGGCCCGGGTGATGTGCGCTTCGTGAGTCCCATGCGGGGAAACGGTGCAACGACATCCCCGCACTCATCAAGAGAAAATATTTACAGCCCTGCAATAAGCGCAATGGTCCGTCGCCAGGTCGCACGCAATGCCCGGGCTGGAGCCACGCTTGCCGCCGCAACTCAGCAGCGGGACATCGCACACGCTTCGGCTGCCAGCCAGGCGGTGGAGAAGGCGATCTGCAGGTTGAACCCGCCGGTATCGGCATCGAGATCGATCATTTCACCGGCAAAATACAGGTGATTGATGAGTTTGGATTCCATGGTGGCCGCATCCATCTCTGATGTCACCACTCCCCCGGCGGTGATGATGGCTTCCTTGAACGGACGGCAACCGGTGATGGTGAACCTGAAATCCTTCAACAATAACAGAATGGCGCGTCTTTCCGCCGACGTCAATTGATGCCCCTCCTTGCGGCCTGCAATACCGGTTGCCTCAAGAAAAACCGGGATCATGACGGCTGGCAGCCATTTGCGAAAAATGGAATCCATGCGCGTTTTCCCGTGCGCGGTGAGGTCGCGGACCAAGCGGGCATCCAGCTTTGCTTCGTCCAGTGCGGGCTTCAGGTCCACCGCAAGCTCAACCCTATGGCACTGGCGCAGCGCATCCACCATGCACCGGCTCAGCGTCAGAATGATAGGCCCGGACAGCCCGAAATCGGTAAATAGCATCTCACCAAAGGCTTCCCTAACATTTTCCCCATCGACCCAAACCCTCGCCCTGACATTTTTCAGGCTCAATCCCTGCAGGCGTTGGGCGCGATTTCCCGCAGTCTCCATCGGGACCAGTGCCTGCCTTGGGGTTGCAATGGCATGTCCCACCGAAGATGCAAACCGGTAACCATCACCATCCGAACCGGTGGCGGGATAGGACATCCCTCCGGTACATAAGATGATGTTGCGCGCGCGAATGATACGGTTGCCGTTCCGAGAGCGAACCTTCAAGCCTTCCACCATGCCTTCCCGCACGACAATATCCAATACCTTGTGCTGATAGCGGATTTCCACCCGGTGATGCAGCACCCATTGCATCAGGGCATGGACCACATCGGCGGATTTGTTGGAAACCGGGAACACGCGGCCTCCGCGTTCCACCACCGTGGCGCAGCCGTGGTCATGCAACAAGCGGATGATGTCGTCGGCAAAAAAGGTGGCAAAGGCATGCTGCAGGAACCGGCTGTTAGGATGGATGTGTTGGAAGAATTCACTTTGCGGGGCATCATTGGTGATATTGCATCTTCCCTTGCCGGTGAGCAGGAGTTTGCGCCCCGCCCGCTCCATTTTCTCCAGCAGCAGCACCTGGCACCCCAGTTCCGCCGCCCTGCCTGCCGCAATCAATCCCGCAGCCCCGGCACCCACCACGATGACATCATACATTTTCTCCATCGATACGACGGGTCAGTCATCCCTGAGCCAGCAGGCCGCTTGCCTGGCGAAATAGGTTAGAATCATCGACGCTCCCGCACGCTTGATGGCCATCAGCGACTCGAGCACAATGGCACGTTCATCCAGCCAGCCGCCGGCGGCGGCGCTCTTGAGCATGAGATACTCGCCGCTCACCTGATAGGCCGCCACCGGCAGCGTGGTGGTGGCCCGGACGCGGGCAATGACGTCAAGATAGGGGCCGGCCGGCTTGACCATCAGCATGTCCGCACCTTCGGACTCGTCCAGCAGGGTTTCCCTAACAGCCTCGCGCGTGTTGGCCGGATCCATCTGATAGGTTTTCTTATCGCCTTCCTTGGGTGCGGAATCGAGCGCCCCGCGGAACGGCCCGTAGAAGGCGGAAGCGTATTTCGCGGTATAACTCATGATCAAGACTCCGGTGAAATCCTCCGCGTCGAGAGCATCGCGAATCGCGGCGACACGGCCGTCCATCATGTCGGAGGGTGCGACGATGTCCGCGCCGGCGCGGGCATGGCAGATCGCCTGCTGGCAGAGTACATCCACGGTTTCATCGTTGAGGATGGTCAGGCCGCCACGCGCGTCGCGCCTGACGATGCCATCGTGACCGTCGGAGTTATAGGGATCGAGCGCGACGTCGGTGATGACACAAAGCGTCGGATGGGCGGCTTTGAGCGCACGGATCGCTCGCGGCACGAGACCTCCACCATGACAGGCTTCCGCCGCTTGTGGCGACTTGAGAGTTTCCTCGATTTTCGGGAAAAGCACCACTGCCGGGATGCCCAGAGCATGGGCTTCTCCCGCCTCACGCACCAGGCTGTCGAGCGACCACCGGGTTACTCCCGGCATCGAGTCGATGGGTGTATCCACCGCGTCCTCGTGCAAAAACATGGGCAGGATGAAATTGGCGGGATCCAGTGTGGTCTCGCGGACCATCGAGCGGATCGCCGGCGATTGGCGGTTGCGGCGTGGGCGGTGCATGGGAGGATGAGTGTGGCGGGGTGGATCGTGACCGACGGGGCGGTGATGCTTGCGTTGATTGCATGGACATTCTGGCGTTTCCGGGCTGCCGGGTCAACGCATCATCGCGCATCCCGCGGAACGGAATCATCTCTCAAACACGCACCGTCTTCTCCAGTGCCCGCAGGCGTTGCAGCAGCGGCGGGTGGGAATAATCGAGCCATACGCGCAGGGCTCCCGGCGTCGGGTGGGAGAGGTGGTCGGCGGTCATCTTTTTCAAGGCGGCGGCGAGCGGGGCACTGTCGCCGGTGGCGTCGGCGGCGTAGGCGTCGGCCTCGAATTCGTGGCGGCGCGACCAGGCGTTGAGCACCACGCCCAGTAGTTTGCCAACGGGTTCCAGCAGGATGCTGAAGAGCACCAGCCCGACGTGCGGGGAGATGAGCGGCACGCCGAACGCGTCGAACAGCAGGCGGGCAAAGTGGCCGTGGGGATCAGTCGCCAGACCTAACAAATAGAAGATCGCGGCGGTTTGCAGGATGCCGGCGGCGAGCCGTTGTTTGATGTGTCCGCGGCGGAAATGGCCGATCTCATGGGCGAGCACGCCGAGCAGTTCCGGGGTGCTGCATTTTTCCAGCAGCGTGTCGAAGAGCGCGATTTTCTTTTGTTTGCCGAAGCCGGTGAAGAACGCATTGGCCTTGGTCGAGCGCTTCGAGCCGTCCATCACGAAAACCCCGGCCAGCGGAAACCCGCAACGCGCACCGAGCGCTTCGATTTCCTGTTTGAGATCGCCATCAGGCATTGGCGTGAACTTGTTGAACAACGGCATGATGAGCGACGGTGCGAGCCAGGCAAGTAACAGTTGGAAGGAGGTCACCACCACCCACGCCCAGAGCCATGCGTGGCTGACGTTGGCGAAGATCCAGAGCACCGCCGCAGCGAGTGGCAGACCTATCCCCGCGGCTAACAGGATGGCTTTCACGCGGTCCATGATGAAGGTGGCGGGGGTGGTTTGGTTGAAGCCGAATTTGCGCTCGATGACGAACGTTTCGTATATCGAAAACGGCAAGCCAACGAGCCAAGTGGCTGACATCAATGCTGCTAGAAAAACCAGTCCAGTCGTCACTTCGCCGGTGGCGCGCGCGCGTGTCCATGCGTCCAGCCAACCAAAGCCGCCTGCAAACCAGAATACCAGCAGGATGCCGAGCGAGGTGCAGGAATGCACAACGTCGAGGCGGGCGTTCACCCTCAGGTATGCGCGTGCCTGCTCGAGTTTGGGCGCGTCCATCACGTCGGCGAGTTCGTCGGGAACGGTCGTGGGGAAGGCTTTCAGGTTGAGCAGAGTGGCTGCGAATTCCAGCTTCCAGAGCACGAATAACGCCACCACAATGATCACTGTCATCAAGTTCCAATCGCTCATCGCGCCCATCATGCACGGTTGCGGCCATGCGGCAAGTGCCACGCGGTGCTATTAACGTCGATTCCCGGGTTCCGCGCTCCGGGCTTGCCCTGCGCGGATTCCCGGGCATGCTGGGCGGCGTTGTGAGTTCCATTCCGGTCGAACCATCATGGGAAGTTTTCGTCGAACTGGCGAAACGGGGCAATGTCGTGCCCGTTTACACCCAGCTTGCCGCCGACTTCGAAACTCCGCTTTCCGCCTACCTCAAACTGCGGAATCATTGTCCCTCGTTTCTGCTGGAAAGTGCGGAGAGCACGGACAAGGGCGGACGATGGTCGATTCTCGGCTGTGGCCCGCGCATGGTGTTCGAAGCCCGCGACCGCGAAATTACCATCCGTGAGGGCTCGCAAATCCGCACCTTCACCGCCGGAATCGATGTGTTAGCCGCGCTGGAAAAGGAAATGTCCATCTACCAGCCGGCCACCCACGGCGGCTTGCCGATTTTTTCCGGCGGCATGGTCGGCTATCTTGCCTATGACGCGGTACGCCAGTTCGAGCCGACTTTGGGGCCGTCACCTCCAGATCCGTTAGGGATTCCGGATGCCATGTTCGTGTTGGCCGACACCTTGTTGGTTTTCGACCATCGGCTGCGGCGGCTGCAGGTGGTGGCGAATGCCTTCATGGACGATTTTCCAGCGCCCGAAGACGCCTATGCCAAGGCTCGCGAAAAAATCGCCGCGATGGTGGAAATCCTCAACCGGCCGCTGCATGTTCCGGCGCTCAACGGGCTGGTGCGCGTCGAAGCGGTCGATGCCCGGTGCAACACGACGCAGGAGGAATATGAGGGCATGGTTCGCGCCGGCAAGGAGTTCATCGCCGCCGGTGACATATTCCAGTTTGTCCCCAGCCAGCGGTTTGAAACGGACTTCAACCTGCCGGCGGTGGATCTCTATCGGGCGCTGCGCCTGGTGAATCCCTCGCCTTATATGTTCATCCTGGAACTCGGCGATTTCGCGCTGGTCGGCAGTTCACCCGAAGTCCATGTGCGCTCGATCCACGGACGCATCGACATCCGGCCGATCGCCGGTACCCGCTGGAGGGGTAACACCCCGGAGGAGGATGACGCCCTCGCCGCCGACTTGTTAGACGACCGGAAGGAACGCGCCGAGCACCTGATGCTGGTGGATTTGGCGCGCAACGATGTCGGCCGCATCGCCAAACACGGTACGGTGAAAGTGGATGATTTCATGAGCGTGGAGCGTTACAGCCACGTAATGCACATCGTATCCAACGTGACCGGAGAACTGGATCCCTCGCACAGCGCCTATGACGTGTTGCGCGCCACCTTTCCGGCGGGCACCGTGAGTGGCGCGCCGAAAATCCGTGCCATGCAAATCATCAATGCATTGGAAATCCACAAACGCTGCGCCTACGCCGGCGCCGTCGGGTATTTCGGCTTCGACGGCTCGCACGATTCCTGTATCACGCTGCGCACCTGTCTGCTCAAGGACGGCAAAGCCTTTGTCCAGGCCGGTGCCGGTGTGGTCGCCGATTCCGATCCCACCTACGAATACAACGAAACCGTCAACAAGGCGAAAGGCATGCTGCGAGCCATCGCACTGGCCAGAACACTGGCAGACTGATTCCCAATCTCAAATCTCCAATCTCAAATCTCAAATTTCAAATCTCCAATCCAAAGAGATGCTCCTCATCATCGACAACTACGATTCCTTCACCTACAACCTCGTGCAATACTTTGGCGAACTCGGGGCGGAGATGAGGATTTTCCGCAACGACGTGATCACCGTGGACGAGATCAAGGCGCTCAAACCCGCGCGCATTTGCATATCTCCAGGCCCCTGCACGCCTAACGAAGCGGGCATCTCCTGCGCCCTCATCCGTGAACTCGGCCCGCACATCCCGATCCTCGGCGTCTGCCTCGGTCACCAGGCGATCGGCCAGGTTTACGGCGGCGACGTCGTCCGTGCCGAGCGTCTGATGCACGGCAAAACCTCGCCGATCCATCACTCGGGCAAAGGTCTGTTTGTCGGCATGTCGAATCCTTTCGAGGCGACGCGCTATCATTCGCTCATTGTGAAGCGCGAGACGTTGCCGGATTGTCTCGAAATCACCGCTTGGACCGAAGAGGGTGAAATCATGGGGCTGATGCACAATCAACACCCGGTCCATGGCGTGCAGTTCCACCCGGAATCGATCCTCACACTGGAAGGCAAGCATCTGTTGGAAAACTTTTTGAACCTGTGACAACCATCCGTTAGAATTGACAGGATGAAAGAAGAGCCCGCAGTCCTGAATCCCGTGCGGTTCATCAAAATGGCGCGTGGGGATACTGCGGGATTGATCGCCATCGCAGGCGATTATTTCATTGAAACGCGCCGCTTGATACCCGCCTGGATGGCGCTGTTGGAGGCGGGGGATTTCGGGCGATTGCGGGAGGATCTGCATCGCTGCAAAGGAGGCGCCGCCATTTTCGGCTTGGATCGACTCACGGCGATGATCATTGACCATGAAAGGCCAATGGCAATTGAAACCCATGGCTTCGACGTTGCCGCATTCGAATCCGAGTTGCGCGCGGCTGAGTGTGCGGTGACCCGAATGATGGAACCCGTTGCATGATGGCCGCACCCGTGCAATCACCGGATATGGAACTGCGCTTCACCCGCTCACGACAGGCCGTCATGTTCTGGATTGTCAGCGCGGTCTTCGCCACGGTCGCCATCACGCTGGGCGCAACCTCTTTCTATCGGGACAGCAACCCCCAACTGCCCCACCCGGCATGGATGCTCGTGCCGCTGGCGCTGGCGGTCATGGCCGCGCGGTTGGCGGTGCGCTTGACGCGTCACGCCTATCTGATTCTAACACCGCTCGGTATAGAGATATTCCCGTTTTTCCGTCCCGCAGCGGAAATGCGCCTGGTCGTCTGGCAGGAAGTGGCCGCCGCCGAGGTGAACACGCGGACAACTGTGTTGACCCTCCACCACGACGCGGCAAAAACCTCGGGCATTCATTTGTCGCTCAAGCCGATCCGCGCGGACCGGCGGCGGCTGTTAGCCGGGGCGGTCATCGGGCGGGTCGGGGGCGGCTCAATGCGCGACACGTGAATGTGAATGGAAGGCTGTCCCGGATATCAGGATTCGCTCTGCCGTATTGAGCCCATGGAAGCATTGTCGCGGCTCGACGACAGGCTCGCGAATTAGGCCATTGACCTGCGGGATGGAGTGAAGTTCCAATGGGGCATGGTTACGCAAACGCATGGGATGATGTTAGGGCGGATCACCGCAGCGGCGTGGTTCATGGGGGGCGCGGCAGCGCTGCCGGTACCGTCGCAGGCCCAGAATCTGCTGGAGGGCAAAGCGGTGCAGGTGACCCTTGAAAAATCCCCCGCCGCCAAGGATTGGGCCGCTTCGGTTAGTTTTGAGAAAGCGGCCCGCTACGAATTGCGCCTGCGGGTGGAATTCGAGATCAAGGCGATGCCCGCCACCCCGGTGCTCACCCTGAGGAAACCGCCGGATATGGGCGGCTTCACCTTGAACGGTCAAGCACTCATCGGACCGCCCAAAGACATGTTCTATCCGGAATTGGAAGGCATTCCGACCGCAGCGCTCAAGCCCGGCAGGAATGTGTTAGAGGCCGCGTATGCGGTCAACGTCCGCCTACAGGACGGCAAGTTGAACCCTGCGACCACCGGCGATATCCGGCTCGATCTGCAGCCCGGCGACGTGCGAAAATTCGAAATCCGCACCGGCCCGGTCCTCGGTGCCGCCGGCACCGATTATTTCACGGTCGGCTGCCGCACCCGCATGCCGGCCACGGTCACCTTGCTGTGTGACGGTCGCACATGGACGAGCAAGCCGGGAGTGATCCACCTGTTGCGGGCCGACGGCTTGAAGGCCGGGCGTGAATATGAATACAAGTTGCTGGCCGAATTGGCGGGCGGCAAGGCCACCGCGGCGTCGCTGCCCTACAAAGTGAAAACATTGCCGGACAAAGGACCGGTGACATTCGTGGCCTTGGGGGATGCCCGCAACAATCCGAAGATCTGGGGCCGTATCGTCGCCGAGGCGATCACCTTCCAACCGGCGTTTGTGATGCACACCGGCGATATCATCGGCAATGGCAACGATTACGAGGCATGGGACCGCGAGTTCTCCAAACCGGCGGAAAAATTCCTCGCCACCATCCCGTGCTTCTATACCTTCGGCAACCATGAGAACAATGTGCAGATGATCTATCAGATGTTTGGTTTTCCAGAACAAGGGCGTGGCAACTACAATCAGGTCATCGGTCCGGTCCAGTTGTTTGCCATGAACCGGTTTGAAAACTGGGGCAAGGGGTCGCCAGCCATGGTGGCCATGGAAAATAAACTCGCCGCCAGCAAGAGCCCGTTTGTTTTTGCCTTCACGCATCCACCCGCATGGTCCTCGGGCAGTCATGGCAATGACAAACTCGGCCAGGAAATCCATTTCCCGATTTTTAACAAGTATGGGGTGACCGCCCTGCTTGCCGGGCACGACCATTGTTACGAACGCTCGGAACCCGGCGGCACCACCATGCTGATCACCGGCGGCGGCGGCGCCGGCCTCTACAGCCAGGATCATCTCAAGGATAACCCGCACTCGAAAATCTATCGGTCGGAATACAATTTCCTCGTCTTTCGCGCCGATGACCGGAAATGCGAAATGAAGGCTTATACCTATGGCGGAGTGAAGACACCCGACAACGAACGCAAACTCGAAATGGTCGATAGCCGCGTCTGGGAACCCCGTACCCAGGCGGACGGCAAAGGCAACAAACGACCGTGATGCCTAACAATAAGTTAGGAATGGGGCGGGGTGGGCGTTGGCACCACAGGCGGTGCCACGGGTGGGGCCACAGGCGGTGCCACAGGTTGCGCGGCCGCCGGGTCGCCCGGCAGGAAACGCACGTCCTTGAAGTCGATCTTGCCGCTGCGGCCGCCGTCTAACTCCTTATTGAGTGTTGGCGAGTAGGAACGACTGGAAATGGTTCCCGCGGCCGGATCAATCGTGATGATGGCGAAGTAGCTGTTGAAGTCGGGGTCCACGTCGTTCTGCCAGTCGAAGAGCATTTCGCAAACGGTGTTGCCTTTGTCGCCATCGGCGCGCGCGTGGACGGTCGAGAGATGTCCGCAAAACACCATCGACATGTTAGGATTGCAGCGGACGAGTTGTTCCCAGAGGATCTTGCCGGCCACATCGCGTTCGGTATGGGTCAGGTAGCTGTGGGTGAGCAATATGATCTGGTGGCCGGGGTGCTTGCCGACCACCTCATTGCCCCACGCGATTTCCTCTTTCGATGGCATGAAGTTCAGGCTCAAAATCAGCCATTTTTTTTCACCGGCATCGAAGGTGTGATAGCTGTTATCGTTGCGGCCTTCGGGAAAGCTGCCGCCGAATCCGGGCATTTTTTGGAAGCGTGCGACCGGGAAAAACCGGTTGAACATGACGGTGCTCCTGCGCGGTTGGATGCGGTCGTAGTCGTGATTGCCCACAGCCATGATGTAAGGAACCTTGCCATCCAACGTCTTCATCGCGGCATCGATGTTCTGCCACTCGGTTTCGCTGCCGCCATTTTGCACCGAATCCCCCACCTCCAGTACGTAGCGGATGTTCTCCTTGTCGCGGTTGGCCACAATCCATTCGGTCATTCTTTTCGTCACTTCCGGCCATTTCAGGCTCGCCCACTGAACGTCGGGAATCACGATGATGCGGAACGGCTCGGCAACGGCGGGCAACCCGCCGGCGAGCAGCGCAATGACAATGGCCGCCGGGCGAAACCAGACGCGCATGAGTGAGGTGGTGCGATGCATGTGCATAAAAAACCAACAATCCACGCTGCGCGCAACCGCCAATTGCGAACGCCCATCGCGTGTGGGCGTGAGCGCGCACCATCAAACCAAGCGCTCTGGCAGGAACGCTTTTCAGTATTTCACCTTCGCAATTCCGGCTCAACGCGGCGGCACGGCGAAGGGCTGGGCGGTGATGCGGCGGTTGACTTCGTCGGGCATACAAGTCCATGGGTTGACGCCCTTTTGGGTGAACACGGCCAGCCCGATTACCCCGACGTTGCGGGTGTCGCCGTGACGGAGGTTGGCATAGGAGTTGGCCACACTGGAGAACTTGAACGCGGCCACGCTGCTATGACTGGTGCGGAAGCCATCGATGTCGAGGGTCTTACCCGCAGCGATCAGATAGCCGCGCTTGCCATAAGAGGCGGCGGTGCCGTCCATCACATCAAGGCCGTCCACACTGGCCACCACTTCCAAGGTGCTGCGCGAACGGTTCTTGATCTGAATCGAATACATGCTGTCGGCGGTGCCCTCCACCAACCTGCGGCCACCACCCCATTCCTTGTAGGCGGTGAGCAGGCCCTTGCGACCCTTGATCCCCCACTCGACCAGGCCGCCAGCAGTGCTCTGCATGCCACCGACCCTCTCGGGTGCCTGCGCCATCGCTCTGATCCCTTCCGGGTTGTTGTAATAAATCGCATCCATCCCGGCCGGCTTGGAGGATGCTCTAACAAATGACTGGCCGTATACGGGAGAACTTTTCTCATGCCCCCAACCGGTGGCCAGACCCGGCCGCTCCGCAGGGGTGTTTAGTATGCCATCAATACTGTTGCGGGAAATTGCGGAATCTCCCGAGCGCATGCCGCTGGTGGCTTCCGGGACTGCGGCCCGATGTGCCTCGCTTGGCATCTGTGGGCTGCATGAATAAAGTCCGCCAATTGCCAGAATGCCCGCCAATGCATCAATGAGGTTGCGTTTCATAGTGCTGGAAAAACAGCATTTTGGGACGCCTGCGTCAAGCGTCAAATGCGAAAAAAACAGCATTTCGGTTGATTTTTTTTCAGAGCCAGGTAAAATTGCCGCCGATGAAGCGTTTTGAACAAGATCAACTATCGCGGCGGGAGCGGCAGGTGATGGACATTTTGTTCCGGGTGGGGCAGGCGACGGCGCAAGACGTGCTGGACGCATTGCCGGATCCGCCGGGTTATTCGGCGGTGCGGGCCTTGCTGGCAACCTTGGAGGAAAAGGGCCTGGTGCATCACGCGAAGGACTCGCGACGCTATGTTTATACGGTCGCGGTGCCGGAGAAGCGGGCCAAGCGGACCGCGCTCAAGCAACTTTTGGCGACGTTTTTCGAGGGCAGGCCGGAGAAGTTGGTGGCCTCGTTGCTCGATCCGCAGGATCAGCACTTGAGCCATGAGGAGATCGATAAAATTCGCAGGCTGATAGAACCATGACCGGAAACCGATGATTGCGATGCTGATATTTTCCGGGCTGATATTTTCCGGGCTTGCGGCGGTGGCGGTGTGGCTGGCGGGACGGCGTGATGCGGCGCTGGATCCGCGCCTTACGACGCTGTGCTTGGTCTTGGTGATGGTGTTTCCACTGCTCGGCGTATGGCTGCCGAAGCTGGCGTTGTTACCTGCGGCGACGGTGGCCGATGCGAGCGGCAAGGTTGGCTTTGCGTGGCTGAAACTGCTGTGGGTGTTGTGGGTGATTGGATTTGTGATAGCGGGGTTGCGGTTGTTGCTGGCGCAGCGCGAGGTCGCGCGTTGGCGAGCGCACTCGATGCGCGTGGCAGTTGTGGCCGGGGTGGAAATTCGTGAATTGACGGGATTGCGGGGACCGGTAGCTGCAGGCGTGTGGCGGCGGGTTGTGTTTGTGCCCTATGTCTGGCACGATTGGACCGCGAGCACGCGCCAGATGGTGTTAGATCATGAACTCACGCACCATCGCCGCCGTGACCCGCTCTGGCGATGGGTGGCTGAGTTGGCGTGTGCGGTCAATTGGTTCAATCCAGCGGTTGCATGGATGGCGAGGCGCCTGTCCATGCAATGCGAATTTGCCTGCGATGCCGCGGTTTTGTGCAACGGTGTGGCAGTCGAGGATTACGCCCGATTGTTGTGCGATTGTGCCGAGCAACGGGTACCGCGCACTCCGCTGCTGGCCATGGCCGACTGCGCCACACTGGAGTCCCGGGTGCGGCGCTTGGTGAAGCCTGCGGTCCCGGTGAGCACTTGGGTAGTGGCCTGCCTCATCGCCTTCACCCTGGCCGCCGCAGCAACCTTGGCATTGCTTGGACCCGAAAAATCCCCAGATCTAGCACCCAAGGAAGTGTTCACGCCGCAGGAAGTTGAAACGAGATGGTCGGCGAATCCGTTCCCGGGGGAACGCTGAGGCATGACAAGAGGTTCCACTCGAGGCACATGAAAGAAGTTTGGGTCATGGGTCACGTATCCAAAAAGGGACAGGCCCTTTTTAGGATTATGCTTGCGCTGGCGGGAGGCTGGTGTATGCTGCACACACTATGAGACGCGCACGCTGGATTATTCCGCCGAGATTGGAGTCGCCTAAGCCGGTGATCTATTATCCATAAAAAGGGACATATCCATAAAAAGGGACAGGCCCTTTTTAGGATTATGCTTGCGCTGGCGGGAGGCTGGTGTATGCTGCACACACTATGAGACGCGCACGCTGGATTATTCCGCCGAGATTGGAGTCGCCTAAGCCGGTGATCTATCACTGTATCAGCCGGGCGGTGAACCGGGAGTTTGTGTTTGGAGATTTGGAGCGGGAACAACAGCGGATGTTCATGCGGATGTATGAGAATTTTTCGGGTTGCCGGGTTCTTGCCTACTGTTTCATGTCCAATCACTTTCATATTCTGCTGGAAGTCACGCCGATGGCGGCGTGCGGGCTATCAGACGATGAGTTGCTGAAGCGGTTGCACGCGATCCATCACGAGGCGCAGGTTGAAGAAGTGGCGGTGGAATTGGAGGAGGCGCGGAAAAAGATTCGGGCGGGCATGGCCGAGATCTCGCTGGCGGAGCGGATTCACGAGCGGTTCACGTATCGGATGCATGATTTGAGCGAGTTCATGAAGGGCTTCATGCAACGCTACACACAATGGCATAACCGGATCCACCAGCGCACGGGCCGACTGTGGGAGCACCGCTTCAAGAGCGTGATCGTCGAGGACGGTGTGGCGTGCAAGACGATGGCGGCCTACATAGACCTCAATCCGGTGCGTGCGGGGATGGTGAAAGATCCGGCGGATTACCGGTGGAGCAGTTATGGTGAGGCGATCGGCGGCGGAGCCAAGGGCAATGGCAAGAAAGCGCGTGGCGGCCTGGTGCGGGCGATGCGGGCACATCAGGGGGTGACGGCGGATGCGGATCTGTGGCCGCACGATGTGTCTCGCGAATATCGGAAAATTTTGTTAGCTGGAGCGGTCGAGAGGGAGGAAACGCGGGTGGGCCGGAGCGGGGAAACCGCAGTGCAACGGACGCGCAAGGGGATGAGCGCCGAGGATGTGAAACAGGAACAGGAAGGAGAACAAGCATGTTCCGATAGACGATTGGGAGAAATTCCGTTTGGGAAAATGTTACGCTGCCGGGTGCGGTATTTCACGGATGGCGCGGTGATTGGCAGCCGGGAATTCGTGAACGAGGCGTTTGCGGGAGCGCGCGAGCGCTTTGGCTCGCGGCGCAAGGACGGTGCGCGCAAGATGCGTGGCAGTGGTGCGGCGGCAGCGGGAATGCTGTGGAGTGCGCGGGATTTGCACCAGGGGATCGGGTGAGGTCATGCATCGTGGAGGTCGCTTGAATTCGTAATAAGGGACACGAAAAAAGAGCCCCTGTATAGTGAAGTGTCCGGGAGAATGAGATACCCATGCAAGTCAGCGCCGTTCATAGAGCGCTGCCTGTAATTGATCGCGTCAGCGGCGCTCTGTGGGTGCTGCGGGAGATCCGTAGATCTTGAACTCGGCGAGTTTCGGGCGGACTTGCGGTTCCTTGCCGCCAGTGGGAGTCAGCAGGGTGAGTTTCATGTAGCGGGCCTTCACCGCGCCGGAGTGCGGATAGGACCTCGCGGCTTTATTGTTAGATGATTGGTCGTCGTAGGTTTTCCATGACTGGTTGTCGCTGGAGGATTCCACGGTGTAGGGGTAGGCGACTTTGTCCTTGATGTCTTCATCGGCAAGGAACCATTCGGTGCCGGTGATCTGGTGTTCCTGGCCGAGGTCCACGGTGATCCATTGCGGAGCCATGCCGTTAGGGAACCATTTGACATACCAATCGTCCGAACCGCCGTATTGGCCGTCCACCGCCTTGCCCGAGCGCATGAAGCATTCCACGTTGACGCCCGGGGGATTGGGGGAGGAGCAAAGCGTCTGCTTGCCCAAGGCCAGGTTGTGGTCGTCCGGCATCGTGGATGTCTTCACGAGATCCCAGTAACCGGTGAAGAATTGTTCGCCGCCGACCTGATAGTACGGCTTGAAGCGCAACGTGCGACCGGCCCCGTCGCGGGCGGTGAAATGGAGTTTTTCGCCTTTCACTGGAGTAAACCAGACATCGAGCTTGCGGAGAAAGCTGTTAGAATCTTCCGGATCGCCGACCAATTCACCGAGCCATGGCCGCGCGCCGTTGCCCACCATCACCAGCGGGCCATATAGGAACGCGAGTTGGGTCTTCTTGTCGGGCATCGGATAGGTGGTGAAGGACATCGGCAGCTTGCAATCGATCCGGTCACCGGTCTTCCACGTGCGCTTGATCACCGCATAACTGCCGGGCTTGGCAGCGACGGTTTGAGCCGTTCCGTTGACCGCGATGGTGAATCCTTTGGTGCACCATGCCGGGACGCGGATGCCGATTTCCAGTGCCACTGCCTGTTTGGCCTTCACGATCCAACTGCTGGTATCCTCTTCCGGGAAGCGGGTGACTTGTTTGAATTGAAGGCCTTTTTCCGGCCAGTCGACGGTGGAAGCGATGAACAAATTCACGCGGATGCCGGCATCGTCATGGGAATAGATCGTGTTGCCATATTGCGCCGGGTTTTCCAGTCCGGTGCCGTTGCAACAGTAACAACCGGTTAGGTGCGAGCGAAAATCCTTCAGGGTGTTGGCATTGAGCGGTTGATAGTAGGTCTTCCATCCGCTCTCCGGGTCCTGGCTGCCGAGGATCGCATTGAACAGGGAGCGTTCGTAGTAATCCAGGTATTTCGCATCCCCCGTTAGATGGAACAAACTGCGGGTGACCTTGAGCAGGTTGTAACTCACGCACGTTTCCTGCGACATGCGCGACTGGGTGTTGGCCAGCGCTTTCACCCCGGGCATGCCCTCGTGGACGCTGGTGCCGCCGGTGGCATAGGTCTTTTGACCCGAGCCCGCGACGAGGTCCCAGAAATTCTCGCACGCCACCCGGTGGTATTCGTCTTTTCCGACTTCGGCGATGCGTGCGGCGCCGACCATTTTCGCCAGCAGGGTGTTGGCGTGTTCGGTGAAGTCCTCATGTTTGTGAAAACGGTCGAGCATGAGTGCGCGTTGTTCCCATGCGATGGCCATCTCATGGTGGCGCGGATTTTTGGTGATGGAATATAGGTTTTCCAAGGCTTCCGTCATGCCGCCGTATTCGACTTTTTTCACGGCTTCAAGTTGGTCTCCATAAGTCTTCATTTTGGTGTCGATCCAATCCGCCAGTTTGTTGAGTACTACCAGCGCCTCGGCGTTGCCCGCGTGACGGTGGGCCGCTAACAAACCTTCCATCAGTTTGTGCATCCGGTACCAAACCACGCCGTCGAGGCGCTTCGGATCGAATTCCTCCTGCGGCGAGGCAAACAGATAGGTGCCGCCAAGCGCCTGCTGGCACTTCGCCAATTCCGCTACCATGTAATTCACCTGCTCGCGCAATTTGGCATCGCCGGTCTGGGCGGACATCAGGGAAATGGCGGACAGATAGTGGCTTTCATAAAATCCGGGGAAGGCTCCGTTAGGTTCGGGCGTTGCCCAACTGGCCAGTGGTTTCGCATCGCCGGTGGGCAGCTTGGCGTTGAAGCGAAAGCAATAGAGGGCACGCTCCACACCGATTTCATCGAGCACGCGGCGGTTGACGTCCATGCTGTCCTTGAAAATGCCGTCGCCGATGCGCACTTGCGACAAGGGGAACGGTTGCATGGGCGAGGCGGATGCGATGGCGGCAAGGCATAGGAAGATCGATGGGAATTTTGTCATGGCTGTGGGGATGAATCGAAGCGGAACGCAGTCTCACCCCGGCGGAGCCGCAGGGCAATCATTTTGCTGAAGCAACATCGGGGCACGTGGATTTTTTAGAACCGTCCCGAGGAACATTGGTGCTGGATTCACACCAAGTGTCGTGCAAGATCGTGTAGGTTCAGATTCGTAATGAACGGCCCTATTCTTCAACGCACGGGTGGAAATGCACTCCTTTCCCAATCGGATTCCATCATGAAAACACACCTCCTTCACCTGACAATTCTCACAAGCATTTGCACCATTCGCCTGTCGGCGGCGCAACCGCCTGGCGGCATCCCGGACATCGAACACTCGGCGGTATCCACCGTTCCTCTCAAGGACTGGACTTCCGGGTTCCTGACGGGCAATGGCAACATGGGCGTCATCATGTGCGGCAACCCATGGGACGAGTCGCTGGTCGTCACGGGCAAGCTCTATTTGCCCACGGGCTCCAAGGAGATCCTGCCGGATCTATCCGCATTTCGCGATGAGTTCAAGCAGGCCGGTCTGGCCGCGGGCAAGGATGGTCCGGCCCGCGTGCATCAACTGATGCTGGAGAAATGCGGCCACGTGTTGGTGAACACCGATCCGCTCCATCCGGCCTGTTTCCTGCAATTGAAGATGAAGGAAAAATCCGAATCATTTGCCAACTACCGCATGACCGAAAATTTCGCCACGGGCGAACTGCAAGTCCGCTGGTCCAATGCTCAGGGCGAGTGGTCCCGCAAACTTTTTGTCTCGCGGACGGATGATGTGGCTGTCCTGTCGCTCACCGGCCCCAAAGGCAAGGTGGACTGCGAGGTTGCGATGCGGGTCAGTCATCCGCTGGTGAAGAGCGAGTTGTCCGCAGAGGCCGGTTGGTTGACCGCACATAACACATATCTCAAAGGCAAGGGCGGCTATGACAACCTCATCCGCGTGATTCCTTCCGGCGGTGAAATGTCGGTCAACAATGACAAGCTCTCGATTCGCGGCGCGGACAGCCTGGTGATGATCTTGCAGGTGAAGCGTTGGAAAGAGCCACTGCCCAGGACGCAAAGTGAAGCGTGGACTTCGTCGCCCGAGAATCCCATCTATCGGGATCCGCGGCAGGCGAACCCGTTACCCGAGATGAAAAAATTCCTATCCGGGCTGTCTGCCGATTACGCGAAGCTGTTAGTCCCGCACGCCAAGGCGCATGGCATGTTGTATGGCAGGGTGGCCATCGACCTCGGCGGCGGCCAGGACCGCCAGATCACGTCCGAAGAACTGCTGGCCCGCGCCGCGAAGGAAAACAAGATGTCCAAGGCCCTTGCTGAACGTCTCTACAACGGCTGCCGTTATCTGATCATCTGTAGCACCGGCGACACCCCGCCCAACCTCCAGGGAATATGGTCCGGCACGTGGAGTCCCGCATGGAGCGGCGACTATACCACGGACTCGAATCTGCAACTGGAAGTGCAATCCATGATGAGTTGCAATATGCCGGAACTCATGCATTCCTACTTCAACCTGGTGGATTCCTGGATGCCCGATTGGCGTCTCAACGCCAAAAAAATCTATGGCTTTCGCGGTGCCGTGTCCAATACCCGTGCCTCCGACAACTGCCTATTGGTGCACTGGGGTGGCGAATGGCCGGGCGAGCAGTGCGCCATCGGCCTCGCGGGCTGGATGCTGCATTTCTACTACGACTACTATCAATTTACAGGTGACCGGAAATTCCTTGCCGACCGCTTCGTTCCCATGGCGAAGGAAATCGCGGTTTTTTACGAGGATTTCCTATCAGGCACGGAGGACGCCAGCGGAAAATTCCGTTTCTACATGGGCTACTCACCGGAACACGGCATGAGCGCCAACACGACCTTTGACATTGCCATCGCGAAAAATGTCTTCACCACCTTGATCGCTGCCTGCAAGGTGCTGGGCAGCGACCAGGACAAGCTGCCGCAGTGGCAGTCCATGCTCGACAAGATGCCGCCGTACCTGTGCAACGAACGCGGCGAGCTCCAGGAATGGTCGTGGCCCGGTGTCGGCGAGGATTACAACCAGCGCCACCACTCGCATTTCCTCCCGCTCTATCAGTTCTGTGAGTTTTCCAGGGACCGGACGCCCGGGTTGTGGAAAGCAAGCGGGTTGGCTTTCGAACAGAAGACCAAGCACTGGCTGTGGAACGCTGCGAACTCTAACAGCAATCACATCACCCATGGCATGATGAATCAAGGCCAGTGCGCCGCCCGTCTTGGCAGGAGCGATGTGGTTTATGATGTGTTGGAGCGGATGACCACCCGGTGTTATGTCTATCCGAGCTTCATGATCTCCTACTGGCCTGGCCTCAATGGTTTTGGCTTCGACCCGGTCGGTACGATCCCCGACGTGCTCAACAACGCGCTGATATTCGCCTGGAACGACACCGTGGACCTGCTACCCGCGATTCCCAGGGAATGGCCGCAAGGTTCCATCAAGGGTGTTCTGGTGCGCGGCAGGATCCAGGTTGAGGAATTGACATGGGACATCCCGGCCGGCAAGGTCGGCCTGAGCCTAACCAGCGGTCAAAAACAAACCGTCACCTTGCAACTGCCGCCCGGCGTGCGCATCCAGTCCGCCAGGATGGACGGTCAGGATGCCGGCAATGTGGTCGATAGTGCCCGGCCGTGTGGCATCAAGCTTGCATTGCCAGAGAACAAAATCGTGCGGATTGAACTCACGTTTGCGCCCGGGGATTTTGCCGCGGTCTGGGATGCGGTGGCGGTAGTGTCCGCTAGGAGCAGGTGATACCGGATCACTTCGCCAGTTCCGAGGTGAATTCGGTTTCCACGTTTTCCAGGAACAGTCCTTGAAACTGGCCGGGTTGCGGGCCGGCCGGGACGCTCTTAGGCAGGGACGCCTTTGCCATCGCTTCGCTCAGGCCATGCCAGAGTGCGCTTCGCAATGAACTGGCCGCCGTTTTGCAAACGGCTGCCGCGTTCCGAGGAGTCCGGGAGAATGGTTAGCAAATAACTAGCCGGAACCTCATCTCATTCCCACCTCATTCTCACGGAGTATCAAGCAAATGTTACCATGCGCGGACTGACACCAAAACGGGTGAATTGTTACCATGCGAGGACCCCATCGAAGGGCGGGGAAATGGGGGTTGATTGGCGCTTCTGATGGAACGATGTCCAAGGCAAAGAGTGTGTCAAGGTCTTCGGCACGCCACGCGCGTCACCGGATGGATGATGCCGTGCGGCATGCGAGCGATGGATTCAAAAACACAATTACTGGCCGCAAAGACGGGGGCATGAGCGGAACAACGCGTCCTTGGAGATGGGTGGTTTCACCGTGCCCGGAGCCGCACTCCGTAAAGGCTGCCGGGCACATTTCTCCAATCAAATGCCAGGGTGCCTTTGCCCGCCGTTTGGTCTTCGGCCTCGACCATGAGAACGCCCTTGCGGAAAACACGCACCCAGGTACCGCGCACTTCGACGGCATAAGGCACCGGTTGCACCGCCATTTCGGGGTCGGTTTCGCACAAGAAACGGCCTAGGGTAAGGAGTGGTGCGCCAGGTTTCTGACGCAAGATCTGCACTCCCCCATAGCCGATATTTACTGCCGAAAAGTCCGCCGGACTTGTAAACCGATACGCGATCTGCACAGTCTTGCAGCAGATTTCCCACGCTTGGCCCGCGGGCAGGTCCGGGGCTATCTGGAATTCCAACAGCCAGTCACGCGGCAGGCCGGGCTTCTTCCATGCGAGCCAAGTGTCAAGCAGCGAGTTCACCCTCGGGGTGCCATCGGTTTGGGCGAGACGCTCCGGCGTGACCCGCCAGGTGCCCATTCCGTCGTGCCAGTCCCCGGCGGTGGCGTTAACCAACAGGTTTTCCCCCGGTTGGTGGCGCACCAACGCGCAGCGGAAGCCAATGTTGGGATAGCGCCACGCCTTGGGGCACCCGAGCAACCGGTTTGCCGAGGCCAGATCACTGCGTTCGGAAGTGCCCCAACTGGATCCCCGCACGGTCATGTATTCATAGCGTGTTTTGGTGGTACTGGCGGGATCAACACACCACTCGCCCACGTTGCCAACCATGTCGTGGAGGCCGAACTCACCCGCCGGAAAGGAGCCAACCGGAGCTGTAAATAGGTAGGGATCCCGGTAGCCGGCCACACCATCCGCAGCGAGATTGCCGCATTGCGGCGGCGGTGGCCATGCCGAACCCCAGGGAAACCCGTCGCCGCGTTCTTCGAAGACGGCCTGAGCAACGGCCGCCCGGACGTCCGGGGTAGCACCGAACTCGTATCGCAAGCCGACGGCAACGCTCCACTCGAGGTCAGTCGGGAGTCGATAGAAATCGTGCGGGCCGATGATCTTCGAGTGCCGTTCTCTTTCGGTTAGCCACTTGCAAAACGCGGTGGCATCATTCCAACTCACGCAAACTGCGGGGTGATCGTCGGCCTGCTTGAACCCTGGCTTCTCCCAGGTGATTTCGCGTGGCTGATAGTAGGTGGAAATGCCCGCAGGCGGGCTCATGTCGTGACTGGTTTCACGGAGGAAGGTGGCAAAATCACTGCGGCGGGTTTCATATGTGGACAGCCACAACCCGGCGAGACCGGCGGGGTCGTCGCTGGTGTCGCAAGCGAGAGTGACCGGTTGGAAAGGCAAACCCAGCGAATTGACAAAAGGCGGCGCATTCTGCGGATGGCGCAGCGAACGTGCGGCGAAGCGAAGACGGTGGTTCTCAACAATCGCCACGGCGGCAATTCCGAGCGCGACCAACACCACGGCCGCCGCCACTGCGGCGACGCGGCGGCGGTGCAGGAACCGCCACACCTTGCGCGGCCAGGGCGAAGGCCTGGCGAGCACCGAGCCGTCGCGCAGGTAGCGCTCGATGTCCGCGGCGAGTTCGCTCGCCGTCTGGTAGCGGTGGCGCGGATCCTTCTCCAAACAGCGCATCACCAGCCAGTCGAGTTCCCCACGCAGGATGCCGGGCAGGTATTGCACCGCAGTGCCGCGCTGTCGGGCCACCGTGGCACGTCGGCCTGCCGCCAATGATGTGATCCGGCGCGACGGCGGTGTCGGGTCTTCTTCGCGTACCCGTCGCAAAACCGCGGCAAAGGCGGCTTGCGCAAAGCCCTCTTCATCGAGCGGCGGCACGCCTGTTAGCAACTCGTAAAGCACCGCGCCCAAGCCATACACATCGCTGCGGCCGTCGGCGGCACCCAGCCGCGGATCGAGTTGCTCGGGACTCATGTAGCCCGGGGTGCCGATCACCTGCTCGATCCGGGTGTGCAAGGTCTTGTCTGTTAGCTGGCCGGCGGCAGCCTTGGCCACACCGAAATCGATGACCTTCGGGAACGCTTCGCCATCCTGGTCACTTACGAGAATGTTAGACGGCTTGAGGTCGCGGTGGACCACGCCCTTGGCATGGGCGTGCTGGACGGCCAGGCAGATTTGCCGGAACAGGCGCAAGCGGGCAAGGACGTCGAGTTCGCGGGAATCGCAGTAGTCGGTGAGCGGATCACCCGGCACCAACTCCATCACGAAGAACGGTCGCCCCGTGGCTGTGGCACCGGCGTCGAAGACTTTGGCGATGTTGGGGTGGTCCATCATGGCCAGCGCCTGGCGTTCCTGCTCGAAGCGGGCGATGAACTCGCGGGTGTCCATACCCGCCTTGAGAATCTTGAGTGCCACCTGCCGCCGCAACGGTTGCGTCTGCTCCGCCAGCCAGACAACCCCGCAGCCGCCGACACCGAGGCATCGCACCAAAGTATAGCGCTCGATCACGTCGCCGCTGCGTTCGATGCCCGCGGATTGAAGCAGATCTTCCGCGGCAACTTCGTCGGGTGTGCCGCTGTTGGGCTCCAGCGCGACGTCAAACAGGCCCACAGCCTCGGCCGGCGAGGGCTTGGTCGCTGGGATGGTTGGCGGCGGGTCGGGCGGGATTTGCGGATTCATAATGATTCGCGGATTGCGTGCTGAAGACAGCGGATTTCCTCTTTGATTGCCTCAGCAGTGGGCGTGGCCAGCGATTCGGCCACCTGCTCTTCTAGCAATGATCGAAATCTTGCGCGCAGGCGGAGGAGTTTTTGGCGCAAGTTGTCTGCCGAGATTCCAAGCCCGTGGGCGGCGTCCTCGGTCGAGGCCGCGCCGATACCGGACACGCTGAGGAAGGGCCGCAGCACGGCGAACTCCTGCTCTTTCCCCTCTTGGACCATCCGGGCACCCAGGCGGTCAAGGCAGCGCTCCAACACGGTGAGCGCCCACTGCCGGTCAAACCAGTGCTCAGGCGTTAAGCCGGGATCCACCGGTTCGCTGGCCAGCCAACCCTCGGCCGCCTCGCGGTCCAGTTCCACGATCTCCGCTTCGCCGCCGCGCTTCGCCGCGCGCTCGCGTTCCCGCGAATTGACCAACTGGCGGCTGAAAACCGTTAGGAACAACGTCCGCAACTTACCCTTGGCCGGGTCCGCCTGTTTCAACAAGTCGCCACCCGCAAGCAGTCCGAAGAACTCCTGGGTCAGGTCCGCGGCGTCCTCGGGCGGATGGCCCTTGCGGCGCGCAAAGCCGTAGAGCGGATACCAATACGCCTGGCAGAGCCACGAAAACTCGTGCATGGCCGTGGCGCGCTCGCGGAAATCCAAGGCCGCCTTGACCACCGACCAACGGGTGTTAGGAAACACACTCTCGGCTCGCTCGGGGTCTGTCTTCATGGCTGATGCGGGTTGTGGCCACTCACTTCTTGCGGTTTGTTGAAACCACATCGTGAAGGTTGTCAACCCTTGGATAGGGATCCCCGCTGTCATTGGCAAGCTCATTCTAAAATATGTTATTTGTACGCCCGACTTCCGCCGGGGTTCTTCCGACTTCACTGCATTTTGCCATCCGCCGTCACCCCGTGCCGCGACTCGTCACTGCCCGGTAGCAACGACACGCACGAATAATCTTGGCGCGGCTAACAAGGCCGAACTCAGGGTCACCTCTGCTGTCTGCGTGTCGCCCACGGCATCGATGACATGCTGGACCGCGCCGGTATCGGTACACCACAAGCCGGGTCCAAGCGTGGTGGAGGTTTCAATCGAGAAAGTCACGCCGGTGACGGTCGGGTCGCGGCGCGTGTAATTGAAGTGGCCGGTTGCCCTGACGAGCCCGCTGGTGATCGGCGTGACGGAGGCGGCGTTCGTCGGGTTCAAGGCGAAGAAGTATTCAGCTTGGTTGGTCATGCCGTCCTTGTCGGGATCGCTGCCAGTCCGTCCGTCGCACGCCGGATCGCCGTCGGTCCACTGCGGATCGAGCCCGCACTCACCTGCCCAAACGCCGTAATCATCTGCGGGCCGTTCGCCCGTGAAACGGAGCGTCCACGTCTGCCCAGACGTCAGGCTCGCCTCGCCGTCGTGCCAGATGTTGACCAAAACCATGTCATCCACCACATCGAGCGTCCGGCCGCCACCGTCAGTCACTCGGGGATTTCGCACGTGGAAGGGCAGGCGCGCGATGACAGGACGCGCCACGTTCACAGCGCGGTTCATCCGAATCGTGAGCGTGAAGCTGGTCACGCCGGCAGCGGACGTGTATTGCAGATCCTGCGCGTAGTCCGGCTGGGTTGCCGGCTCCATGCGCGAGACGTAGGCGGGGTCACCATACAAGACGAACACGTCGCGATCATGATCGAGTGCGGTGGCACTAACCCCGGGCGTGTCGTGGACATCATCAAACAACAGCGCCTGGTTGTTGAGGTGGCAACTCTCCGCGAAAGTCCAACGATCTTGGAGCTTCACGAAATATTCGGCCACTCCCCATCCCATGTAGCCGTATGCGGTGGTGACCGTATAGCCCGCCATTTGCACGGCTCCGCCGGTGTTGAGCCAAGCCAGGCTCATGCTGTTGCCCCGGCTGCCGTCTTCCGGAATGTGGGCGATCAGGCAGTTCCCCGGCGCGTAGTAGATCTTGGCATTTGCCGAATTGATGTCGTGCCGCGCCCCACCGGCGTCCTGCCCGTAAAGCTGTCCATTGGTTGCCAAAAAGTAACCCTCGGGACTTGCTGATGGATAGTGCAGTTGCCAGTTGTACTCGCTGGCATGACCCGAGGTGACCACCATGTCCACATCGCCCGCATTCAGGGCGTTCACCAGCGGCACCGTGTCGTCGAGCGGGCCGTCGCTTCGCTTGTCGATGGCACCGCCGCTCGTCCGGGTCCACCATGTGCCGCTGTCGGTTTCAGAGTGATAGGTGCCGGCGCGGAGGTACCCAAGCCAATCTCCCGCAGTCTTCATCAGCGCGTTGCGCACGGTCAACGGGCCGGCAACTTGGGCCAGTCGCATCGCCTGGACGCTGTCCGCACCGGTGACGATACCCCAGATTGCGTCGCCATAAAGGTCCGCATCCAGCTTGCGCAACATCTGATGGGCCGCTTGAACGAATGCGGCTGTCGCTTCCTGCGGCTGCGCGACGAAACACACATAGTCGGGCATCTGGTCGGCAAGTGTCGCGCGGAGCGCCTCAGGAAAGGCGGAGCCGCTGAACATAATCAATCGGCCATGATGTTTGCGGCACAAGCTCTCGGCCACATCCCGCCAGGCACTCGACGCCCAGGTCACGTCGGACACGACCACGGCATAGCGCCAATCAGGCCCCTTCGCTGTGATCTGGACATCGTCCAGTAGCACCCGGCCCCGGTTGTCAAACGAAACATAGCCGAAGTCGGACTCACGGAAGTCTTCAGTCACCTGAGTCGCCGCACTGCCTGCTTGGACCCCATCCAGCCAGAGCGTGGATGTGACAAGGGTGCCGACCCGCGTCCGGCGGATCTTCACCGAATACCACCGGTCGAACGAAAAATCCGCCACCGCGACGTCGCTGAACTTGGTTTTCATGTCACTCCGATCAAACCCGACGATCCCATATCCCGGATATAACCAATTCGGGCCGCTTCTGGCAACCAGTCCCAGGACACCGACCTGGCCGTCGAACGAATCATCGATATAGACCCTGAACTTGAGTTCCGTATCCGCTGTCAGGGTGCATGCACGGAACGCGAGGGATGACCAATTGAAGGAATCGCTGCCGAACAGTTGAAGCATTTTGTTCGCACCGTCGCTGATCACCTTGTTGTTGTCCGGATTCGATTCGGCGTTCGCATCCGGGATCCACGGCGGCTGGGGAAACGCACCGGCTCCATACGCCTCGAAATCATCACTCATGAGCAGCGTGTCGGCCTTGCCCGCTTGGAGCGACACAAGCGCAAGCGCACATGCCAATCCTATCATGTTATTCGTTCGTCTTATCATTTTCGTCTGTTGCGTGTTTGTTTGTTTGGCGACCGCTTTGAACCAGCGACCTGGATCTGCTTTGAAATGGATTGCTGCGCCGCTGTCGGGTCCCCTGGGATCATGATTCGTGGCCATGTGCCCGTGGGCGGAGTCCGGCGGCGGCCGGTGCGCTGGGTCTCCATGACGGTTCTTCAGGAAACCGTTGGCTCGCGTGACCGGAAAAAATGTTTTTCTGAGGTTGACACACATGAGGCAGCCAAAGTGGGGGCTTCGCTGCGCAACGCCCGCCCAAGGGGAGCGGTGAGCAGAGCACCCGGCACATGCTCCACCACGAAATACCGGCCCCCGGCGGCAGTGGCGTGGTCCGCGGCCTCCTCAGCCGGATGCCCCTTGCGGCGTGCGAAGCCAGGGCGCGGATACCAATGCGCCTGGCACCGCCATGAGAACACCTCCTTTGCGTTTCACGTTCGCGGAAATCCCGCTCCACCCTGACTCTTGTCCAACAGGGCAAGGGCAACACCCTTTCGGCTCTCTCGGGATCTAGCAACATGATCGGCGCTTCTACGCGCCCACTCCAACGCTTCCGCCCCCGCCCGTCAAGTCGGCATGCCGGATGCGCAAAATATTTTTCCGAAGTCTGTCACGCCAGCCTCCGCCTTCCTGAAGACTCCCTGTGAAGGTCGCTGACCGGATCACCAACGAATCCTCCGGTCTACGAATACAACCACCACATTCACAATCTCAATCTCATGAAAAACATCATCAACAGTCCTGCCCTTTTTGTGATGATTGCTGCTATCACTTGCGCCAGCAGAATGGTGATTCGGTTGGTATATGCGCTTGCGCTTGTGCCGCTACAAGCGAGCAGAGTCAACACGATTCTCACGAGGAATTGGCGGGAGGGCAAGGGAGCAGGAATTCAGGAAACCCCATTTCTCAGATCGGTCATCATCAGCGACGATGGCAGTCACCGCCTCACCCATGTTTCCCACATGGCCCGGGCTGTCAGGCTGGTCCTCCGGGGTCTATCTTATGTTCTTCGAAATTCTACCGACCTTGATAGTCTTAGCGAAGGAGGCAGCGAAGAAGAAAACTCATCTTCCTTCCCCTTGCTCCTCAGGCCAACACTCGCCTCGCTCTCCGACCGGTGCATTCGCGGTCCGCAGCGTCATCACTCTCAAGGCAAATTTCTAGCAAATCTTGTGGCGTGTGCCCTAGCCACCACGCTGTCATGGAGTCCATGCCTAGGAGGTATTGTCGGTTTCATCGGTGGCAACGGAGCAAATGGAACAAAATGGGTGTACTACAATGGTATTCTCTATCTTCCGACCGATCATGGCGTCCCCTTTGGCGGTTGTCCCGCGTTCACTATTCCTGTTAAATCATATTTGACAGACGAGTATTACATAAAGATAGCACAGGAGCCATTTTGGTTTAATCCGTTCTTCACTACTATCGCCATAAACACTTCGCCGGAACAGGAAATCTTGATCAATCAACAAAAGAATTTTACCATGGGTGTCGTTGTCCCAAGCACAGGGCAAGTGGGCAACCAGACACTCAGGCTTGAACTTTGGAGAAACACCCTTGGTCCCGATACTCTTGATGAAACGGTTGAGGTGCAAATGTATGCAGATTCGGCAGCACCATCCTCTTCGGCCACATCTCCTGCCTCGGCAAGCGGCACTTCGTTCGGTGTGAGTTGGAGTGGCACAGACAGCGGGTCCGGTGCTTCCGGAATAGAGGCGTATGAAGTCCAAGTCAGAGTCGATTCGGGAAGCTGGCAATCGTGGTATTCTGGCCCCCTTACTGCTGCAACTGCTACCGGAGTGGTAGGAGGTCACACTTATGATTTCAAGGTGCGTGCATGTGACAGGGTTGGTCACTGGGAAGCTTGGCCGACTGATTATGATACCCGTACTCTGGTGCTCCCTCAAACGCCTGTTGTTAGCAGTTCCGCCACCGCGACGGGACAGGTTGGCGCTGCTTTCAGCTACCAGATTACGGCGTCCAACAGCCCGACGAGCTACGGCGCGAGCGGATTCCCTGGCGGGCTTTCGGTCAATGCCTCGACCGGTGTCTTGTCAGGGATACCAACCGCTGCTGGGACCTACAACGCCACGGTGACCGCAACGAATGCTGGCGGCACTGGCAGCAAGACGGTGACCATCACCATCAACCCGACGGCTCCGGTGGTGAGCAGCGCGGCCACGGCGACGGGCCAGGTGGGAGTTGCGTTCTCCTACCAGATCACAGCATCCAACAGTCCAACCAGCTATGGCGCGAGCGGACTGCCGTCTGGACTTTCGGTGAACGTCTTGACTGGGTCGATCTCCGGCACGCCCACGGCCGCAGGAACGTCCACAGCGACTGTCAGTGCGACCAACGGAGGCGGTACGGGTTCCAAGGCGGTCACCATCACCATCAGTCAGCCCCCTGCGCCGGTGGTCAGCAGTGGAGGCACGGCAACGGGCCAAGTGGGCGTGGCCTTCAGCTACCAGATCACGGCCTCCAACAGCCCAACCAGCTACGGCGCTATCGGACTGCCGTCTGGACTTTCAGTCAACACTTCGACCGGGCTGATCTCCGGCACGCCTACGCTTGCGGGAACCTCGACTGCAACGGTCAGTGCGACCATCGGAGGTGGCACGGGCAGCAAGACGGTGACTATCACCGTCAGTCCGGCAACCCCGGTAGTGAGCAGCGGGGCTGCGGCGACGGGCCAGGTGGGCGTAGCCTTCAGTTACCAGATCACGGCTTCCAACAGCCCGACCAGCTACGGCGCGAGCGGGCTGCCGTCTGGACTTTCGGTGAACATCTCGACCGGCTTGATCTCTGGCACACCTGCGGTTGCGGGAACCTCGGCGGCGACGGTCAGCGCGACCAACGCGGGCGGCACCGGCAGCAAGACGGTGACCATCACCATCAACCCGGCAACCCCGGTGGTGAGCAGCGGGGCCACCGCGCCGGGCCAGGTGGGAGTTGCCTTCAGCTATCAGATCACGGCGTCCAACAGCCCGACCAGCTACGGGGCGAGCGGACTGCCGTCTGGACTTTCGGTGAACACTGCGACCGGGCTGATCTCCGGCACGCCGACGGCCGCGGGAACGTCCACGGCGACTGTCAGTGCGACCAACGGAGGCGGCACGGGTTCCAAGGCGGTCACCATCACCATCAGTCAGCCTCCCGCGCCGGTGGTCGGCAGTGGAGGCACGGCAACGGGCCAAGTGGGCGTGGCCTTCAGCTACCAGATCACGGCCTCCAACAGCCCAACCAGCTACGGCGCTTTCGGACTGCCGTCTGGACTTTCAGTCAACACTTCGACCGGGCTGATCTCCGGCACGCCTGCGCTTGCGGGAACCTCGACTGCAACGGTCAGTGCGACCAACGGAGGTGGCACGGGCAGCAAGACGGTGACTATCACCGTCAGTCCGGCAACCCCGGTGGTGAGCAGCGGGGCCGCGGCGACGGGCCAGGTTGGCGTCGCCTTCAGTTACCAGATCACGGCTTCCAACAGCCCGACCAACTACGGCGCGAGCGGGCTGCCGGGCGGGCTGTCGGTCAACACCTCGAC
>CAISTY010000129.1 GCA_903888515.1 Akkermansiaceae bacterium
GACAGCCAGCGGAACGACACCAGTTTCACGCGGCGGCCGAATTTGGTGTTGATCACGGAGGAGGCTGTCACACCACTGGATGCGGGAGTGGTGTCCGGCTCGAGATACTCGGGGATGCGTTGACAAACAGCCTCCGCATAAGCACGGATCAATCTATCACCGTTCTTCGACTCGCCGCAGACGCGGATGACGAAGGTGTCCGAGCGGACGGTCGCGGCAGGCTCCAGAATGCGCATCAGGTCGCCCTGGCAGATCCATCCGGGCGCACCCGCGGCGGGATTGCCGGTGACGACTGCCGGGGTTTTGAATCCGTAGAGGGTGGCATCCGCGATGTCGGCGGTTTGGATGGGAACTTGATTGGTGAACCTGTTGTTATTGATACCGGCCGCCTCGATCGCGGCCTCCAGCGCCCCGCGTTGGGTCAGCGCGCTGTTAGGTCCGATGCGGCGGTTCACGAATTCGGACAGCGAGAGGAACGGGCCGCGGGATTTCACCTCATCGACGATGCGGCGGGCGAGCGTGTCGAGTTCGCTATCCGTTAGCTGGCGGAAGCCGTTCCAACGGTTTTCCCGGCCCGCATCCGTGGCCTGATCGATGCCCGTATCGCTGGCCGTGGAATTGAGCAGGGACATCGGGAACAGGGGGGTGTTAGCCGAGGCCTGCTGGGTTTTCGCGCCATTGAGCAAGGACAGGATCGGGACGTTGCAGCCGCGCATGGATGCCAGTTTGGCCTTCCATGCATTCACGCTGGTGGAGTTCACGTTGAAGGGTCCGCGCACCATCTGATAGCACGCCGCATTCTGATAGGCGTCGTTTTTCGGCTTGCCCGCGGAATATAATTTTGCCGCCGCATCCTGTGCGGTGGTCCCCTCGGGCAGGCAGGGTTGGAAAGCCTGGGCGGCCAGGGTCCGGGTTCCGTCCATGAACCCGTTGAACACGTCGGCGGGCGGGGTGGTGCCATCGGTGGCGAAAGTCGAGAAGTAGAAGCCGTCATAAAGCGCGTGGTTCGCCAGCACCGAGTGGTCTAGCAGATTGTATCCATCCGGGCCTGCCTCCGAGACGCTGCCGGTGTTCATCAGCGGGGACGCCGTGGAATTTCCCACGGGTTGGACGAAACCCGGGGCGAAGGGCGATGCCAGTGCATTGGACCTGCGGAAATCCGCGATCGTCTGCAGCGGCCCGACGGGCAGTTCCAGATAGCTGCCGGATTTCGTGCCGAGATTGGTCGTGTTGCCGGTGAGGCATCTTGTCCTGTTAGCGGCGTCGCTTTGCAACAGGCCGTTCAGACTGCTCATGGTGACCGGCTCGAGGCTCAACTCGTACGCCAGGGTGCCCAATTTGCAGTTATGCAAATTCGCCATGGCGATCGGCAGCGCGGGATTGTTGAACAGGAACGGCTTGCCGGCAAAACGACCGTTGAGCAACGCGTTGCCCGCCACACTCGTGGTCGAGCGGACACCGGATTCGTTGACCCCTCCACTGGTCGTGCGGGCATAGGCGGAGAACAGTGCGAACGGCTTGCCGTTGGCGTGATTGCTGATCGGATCATTCCAGTCAACGAACGAATCCAAGCCGGTCGTATTATAGGTGAATGTTCTGAGCGTGTTTTGCAAATCCGTTAGTGATGGGTATTCGAAGCGGATGCCACCGTAGTCACGGGTGGTGCCGCCGATGCCGATTTTCACATTCACATCGAACGATGTGCTGCCACCCCTGGTGGGCACAGCCGGGCTGCTGATCACCTGAATGGCATTGCTCTGCGGATCCGCTCTGTTGCAATCCATGGCAGCTGTGCCATTGGGATCGATCCAGTCGAGATCCAGGCCGATGAACGGCCCGTTATATCCCGGCTTGGCCTTGATCGACCGACTGAGGGCATTGGCATAGTCGAAAAAATACGAGCCGCTTCCGTCCAATCCCTCCCCACCGTGGCCGAAGCATGCTTGTGGATCCAAATAGGGAGAGCAGAGGAGGGTTTGGCCGGGGCGCATGATGATCGGTCCGCTTTTGCCCTCGTTGCTTTCAGCATCCGCTGCAGCCTGATATGACGCATCCGTCCCCCAACTGGTTTTGCTTCTATCATAGTCGCTCCAATTCGCGATTTTCATCATGATCGGTTTTCTGATCATCCCCTCCGCAGCGAATGGGGCGTAGAGCCAGTTAAAAGGAATGGGAACCGGTCCATTGGTGTGAGATCCGACCGTGAATTGAAATCCGAGCGGCATGCTTTGGAAACCCACCTCCATGATATCAAATGATAGATTGACGTTGTAGGGATTGTGCAGGGACACGAGCGGGGTATACATCAAGTGGACCTTGGTATCATTGGGGCCGCCCCAGTGGTTGTTGCGCGAGACCATGCTGAACAGGACTTGCATTTTTAGAATGACCGGGACGGGCGCGAACTCGGACGGCGGTGCCGGCGGGCTGCCGATGGCCGGCATCGGCAGGTTCGCCGAGGGCGGCTGGGAATAGGTCGGGGTGGTGTTGATGCTGGTGATTTTCCTGAAACTATTGTAATAGGATGACAGGATGCTCCATTTGGGATCTGATAGGCCGGTGATGCCGTGGGTGGATTGATACAAGCCCGTGTTAGCATATTCCGGCGGCAGGGCGGCCGCCGCGCTGGAGGAGGCGCCCACCTCGAAGATGGATGACAAGTCGCGCTTGAGGCCGCCCTTGCGCACATCCGCCAGCACTCCTAACGAGTAGGGCGTCACGTCATTGCGGAATTTCCTGATAGTCTCCCTTGGCGTATTCTGGTCGCCAAGCAATTCGACCTGGCCGAGACTGGTGATCTTGGGCGCGCCTTCCTTGGCTTGGATGTATTCCGGTCGCGTCGCATCCTTGGGCAGGAACTTCAAGGCTTGATCCATGACTGCGACATCCGGCCGGTGGCCCGCCAGCAAGGCGCACTGTTGGGCGAGGGTCGGCTGGTCACGGGGATCCCGATAGAGATTGATCCGCGCCTTCACCGACTCATCCATGACGTGCCAGGCGTAACCGCCTTGCACCTTGCCGTTTTTTGATAGGGGCACCTTGCCTGCGACGATCGGCCGCCCGCCGGGCAAAGCACCGCCGAAAGTCGCTTTATCCGCCAGCGTGATGGTATCCCCGGACCACGCGCTAGTGCCGAAATCACGCGCGGTCACAGCGGCCGGGTCGGGGCTGGAGACCAGCCAGCGCCTGAATCCAATTGAATTACTGTCGGTTGCCGTCTGGGTTTTAGGAGCGTTGTAATCCAGACTGCCGGAAGAAGGATCATAGTCCCACGAGTTCCATACTCCCGTGAGGCCCGGTTTCCCGGGGCTCTGGAGAATACCGGATGTGGCGGTAACCGCCTTGTCC
>CAISTY010000130.1 GCA_903888515.1 Akkermansiaceae bacterium
GCAGGTCCGGCGGCAGGAGCATCGGGGTGTCGTGGTCAATGTTGACGAAGCGGACGGCCATTCCCCTTATACGACAAGCCTTGGCGGGTTTGTTCATCGGGCTTTGGCTAAGTCCGACAGGCTGCTAGGAAATTGCTTTTGGGGTGAAGGCCGTTGGAAGAGCCGGTGGCCGGACCGGTAGGCGGGGAAATGGGGGTTGACGATCCGGCGCAGGAAGCGCGCACGAGGCCGTTTGTCGATTTGCGGAAACAATACCTTGGCGAGGCCCGTAGCATACGCCGCGCCGATTCGGACCCACGGTTAGAGCTTCTCAAGCAAACGAAATGATTCACGCCCAGACCACGCCTGAAATCCCACCACCGAAAACACCGAGCAAGTATCCCTATGAACCACAATCCAACCGATCCGACAGCCGTCCATTCGCCAAACAATTTGCCGCTGCGCTGGCCACTCGCGATCCTGCCGCTGGGTGTCTGGCTGTCGCTTGCCGGATTCGTCGGGGCTGCGGTTCCCGAATCCACGATCGATCTGGCGGCCTCCTTTGCCAATCCCCCTGCATCGGCGCGCCCTGGAGCCTACTGGTATTTCATGGACGGCAACCAGGACCGCGCGGCGATGACGGCCGATCTGGAGGCGATGCACCGGGCCGGAATGCGCAAGGCACTGTTCCTCGAGGTCAACATCGGCGTGCCCCGCGGGCCGGTGGACTTCATGAGCGATGCGTGGCAGGAAAACTTCGCCCACGCGGTGCACACCGCCGACCGCTTGGGCATGGAGATCATCCTCGGCACCGGCCCGGGATGGTGTGGTGCCGGGGGGCCGTGGATCAAGCCCGAACGTTCGATGCAGCACCTTTGCGCCAGCTCGCTCGAGGTCTCCGGACCGGGTCCGTTCGCCGGCAAGCTCCCGGTGCCCGAGCCGCGCAAACCCTCGCCGTTCGCCGGGCTTTTCCCGGCGCTGGCGGCAGAACGCCAGCGCTGGCACGCGGACGTCGCGGTGCTCGCCTTCCCGACCCCGGCGAAGACCGAGCCGCCGGATTTGTTGGATGTGAAGGCGTTGTATGACACGCAGCCCTATTCCAGTTGGAAACACGTGCCGCGGTTCGTTCCGACACAAGCCGCCTACCCGGAACCGCCGGCTGCCGCAGTGGTCGATCCGGAGAAGATCGTCGATCTAACGGGTGCCCTCCGCCCTGACGGCACACTCGACTGGCAGGTTCCGGCAGGCAATTGGACGGTCATGCGCTTCGCGGCGCGCAGTACCGGCGTGACTTCGCGCCCGGCCCCCGACCCCGGCCATGGCTTCGAGTCCGACAAGTTCAGCGCCGAGGCCTTTCAGTACCATTTCGAGCAGTTCCATCGCAAGCTCATGGACAAGGTCGGTCCCCGCCAGCCGGGACGCGGCTGGACGGCGCTGCATCTGGACAGTTGGGAATCAAGTTCGCAGAATTGGACCGCCGGCTTCCGCAAGGAATTCCAACAGCGGCGCGGCTACGATCCCCAGCCGTTTTTCCCCGCCTACAACGGGTTGATCGTCGGCTCGCGGGAGACCACCGAACGGTTCTTGTGGGATCTGCGCAAGACCGCGCAGGAACTCGTGATCGAAAACCACGCGGGTGCCATCCGACGCCTCGCCCACGACAATGGGTTCTACTTCACAAGCCAGTTCTACGACATGAATCCGGCCGGCGACCTGGACCTCGGCGCGGTGGCGGACATTCCCTCGTGCGAATTCTGGTCCGGGGAGAACGACACCGTCTACAGCTGCGTCGAGGCCGTCGCGGTGGCGCACACGATGGGGCGGCCGGTCGTTCGGGCCGAAGCTTTCACCTCGAATCCGAAACACGGCTACGCGGACAACCCGGCGGACATGAAGAACCGGACCGACTGGGCCTTCGCGCTCGGGATCAACGATTTCATCATCCACACCTATCAACACCAGCCGCTGGGCTTGGACGGACCCAAACCCGGCATGGCCATGGGGCCGCACGGGATCCACTGGCACCGCAACCAGACCTTTTGGCCGATGGTTGGTCCCTACCATGACTACCTCGCGCGCTGCGGCTATCTGTTAGGACAAGGCGTGTCCGTGGCGGAAATCCTCTATCTCGTCCCGGAAGGCGCACCGCACATTTTCCTGCCGCCCGAGGACGCAATGCTTGGCGATGGCTTGCTGCGCGAGAAGAAGGGCCACGGCTTCGATGCGGTCAGCGCCGGGATTCTCATCGCGCGCGCCAAGGCGGAGCACGGGCGGATCGCGTTCCCAGGCGGCACCTCGTATCGCGTCCTCGTGCTTCCCGCATCCGCAACGATGACGCCGGAATTGCTCGGGAAAATCGCGCAACTCGTCCGCGCCGGGATCACCGTGATCGGCACACCGCCGGTGAAGTCGCCAAGCCTGACCGCCCACCCGCAATGCGATGAACAAGTGCGCGCGCTGGCCAACGACCTCTGGGGCGGTCCGAACACGCCCGCAGCGGTGACCGAGCACCCGTGCGGCCAAGGCCGCATCGTGTGGGGCGGCAATAGCACCGCTCCGGCAAGTGCCGACAAACTCTATCCGTCCTATGCCTCAACCGTAGCCTGGTTGGAGGCACAGGGCGTCGGACCGAACTTCGCGTCCACCGGGCCGCTGCGCCACCACCAGCGCCGCACGGAGAACCTGGACCTCTTCTTCGTTGCCAACCGCGAGGGCCGACCCGTCGAGGCGCGTTGCACCTTCCGTACCGATGGTGCGGCGCCCGAGTTATGGAATCCGGTGACGGGCGAACGGCATTCGTTGCCGCAGTTCGCGCTGCTAAACGACACGGCTGAACTGCCGCTGCGTCTGGCACCCTTCGAAGCCGCTTTCGTGGTCTTCGACCGCAAGGCGAACCGTGCCGCCGCCGCACCGGGCGGCAAGAACGCGCCGGCTGAACGGATCGTCGCAACCTTGGATGGCGCCTACCGGGTGACCTTCGACCCGGCTTGGGGCGGACCACCGCAAGCGGTGACCTTCGACCCGCTCACCACCTGGAACACCAGCACCGAGGAAGGCATCCGCTACTACTCCGGCGAGGCCGTCTATCAGAAATCGTTCGGCCGGCCGGCCGGAGCGAAGGAAGGCGAGCGCCTGTTCCTCGACCTGGGCGTCGTTCACAAACTCGCGCGGGTGAAACTCAACGGGCACGATCTCGGGATCGTGTGGACGCCGCCGTTCCGCGTCGAAATCACCGGCAAGCTGCCGCCGACCAACAATCTGGTGGAAATCACCGTCGCCAACACCTGGGTCAACCGCCTGATCGGCGACCAGCAACCCGCCTATAAGGGCGTGCGGCAACTGCAGTGGGAATCCGGCCTGCTCGGTGGCAAGCCGCAGCCCGCCGGCCGCTTCACCTTCACCACCGCCATGGACTACACCGCCGACTCGCCGCTCCAGGAATCCGGCCTGCTCGGGCCGGTCACGATTCAATCAACCGAAAGGCCCGCGCCATAAAACAAAAACAAATGAATGCAACCTACACTAAGCTGGCTTTGGCTCTGCTGTTGATGATGGAGAGCGGTGCGCTCGCCTCTGAGGCGCGGCCCAATGTTATTTTCATTCTCGCCGATGATCTCGGCTGGAGCGATACCACGCTCTTTGGCACGACGAAGTTCTATCAGACACCGAATGTCGAGCGGCTGGCGAAGCGTGGAGTCACCTTCACCCAGGCGTATTCGGCCAGCCCCTTGTGCTCGCCGACGCGCTCGGCCATTCTCACCGGGCTGAGTCCGGCACGCACCGGCATCACGTCACCGGCCTGCCACCTCGAGGACCGCATGGCGAAGGAAGCCGTGGCTTTCATGGAAAAGCACCAGAATGAGCCCTTCTATCTGAACTACTGGAACTGCTAGGAAATTGCTTTTGAGGTGAAGGCCGTTGGAAGAGCCGGTGGGCGGACCGGGAACGCGGGGGAAGAAGCCCGTAAACCCTGATACAGAGGGGTATCATCTTGCACATCAGAAGCGCACTTGCAAGCCGGTCGATACCATGTGGGCGGAGAAGTCGCTGTGGCCGCCGGTGGTCCCTTCATTGCTGGTGAAGTAGCCGTAGCCCATGTTCCAGATCATGCGCGGGCTGATCCGGCGGTTCAAGGACAGGGAGAAAACGTGTTCTTCCAAATCGGTTCCGTAGGGGACGGAGCCGGGGACGCCCGGCGACTCGTAAGGAATGTCAAAGTCACTCGAAGAGTAATACGTGTAACTGACCCGGATATCGGTCTTCTGGTCGAGTGCGTAACCCACCGTCACGTTGGCCGTCACGTAGTCGTTGTTCGAGTCGGCCAGCCGCTGCGGGGCGTATTTGTTGGCCGGGGTGTCCGTGTCTGCGAGCACATAGCTGATAGTGCCTTGCACATAAGCCTGGCTGAGCGGCAGCCAGTTCACGCTCTGGCTGAAGATGTGGCGGGTGATCTCGGCGCTCTGGGCGAGGTTTGTGATCACCTGTGGATCATCACCCGGGTTGAATGTGTAGGCCCGGTTCTCCATGGTCGTGCGCTGATAATCGTAGCGACTGACGAGGGTGAGGTTGGGCAGGGCACGCCAGGTCAGGCGGAGATTCGCGTCATCGGTGCTGTAGTTGTAGTTCTTGAGATCGGCATCGAAATCGGTCCACTTGGACGGATCGTATTGGTAAGAGTTGTCATAGTCTTCATTGAAGTTTTTATGGTAATACTGGGCGGCCACGCTCAAGCCGTGCAGCGGATACCAATTGGCGCCCACCATGTATTTTTCCTGCGTGATGTCCGATGACTGGAAGTGGAAGCTGCTGTTATCGGCGTCGTAATTGATGTTGTGATACGAGATGTCGCCGTTGGCCTGTGACAATTCAACCTTGGAGTAGAGCTCGAGATTTTCCCAGCCGGTGTAAAGAACTTCGAGCTGCTCGGTGAGCTGGTTGGTTTCGGAATCGCTGGAATCCCGGATGTGTTCTCCATTGAAAAAATCCGAGGACGCGCTGGTGTCTTCCCACTCGGCGCGGAAGGACGGGACAATCACCAGATTGTCGATGGGATTCCACCAGAAGTTGGCATTGGCCACGTTCAGGGAAAGCTGCCCTCCGCCCGACAAGGTGTCGAAAGCGTGATCATTGTATGAGCGGGTGCCATCCCGGTCCACCACGATGCGGGAACTGCCGCTGGTATCGGTATCCATGGTGGTGTGGAAATAGCCGAAACTCATGAGCATCCGGTCGTTGATGCGGGTTTCGCTGAAGATATGCGCACTGAACAAATCGGAATCATAAACATTGCGCTGCTTGCTGGTCAGGTCATCCCAGGCAAACTCCGCGCCCGGTTGTTGGTGGATGGTCAGGGTATCATCATTCCTCACCGACTCATAGCGCAGCCCCAAGCCGAGATCGGTATTGCCAAGGGTATGGGTGATATCGAGACGGAAGGTGTCGCGCCGTTCGTCGATGTTGTTGAGCGACGGGACGATGCCGTAGTTCCATCCTGAGGGTCCGAGCGGGACGCTTTGACCCCACGATGTGGAGTCCTTGGTGCCGTCACGCCATTCGTGGGAGTAGCCGAAGGTTATTTCCGGGACGTGTTCCTTGCGCAGTCCGGCTTCGAACCAAAGCTCGCCGCGATCCACGGAAAGTTCATCGTCCCCATAAAGCGGGATCCATCCGCCGGCAATCCCCGGGACATAACCGCCAGTGCTGTCATACCAGGTGCGGAACTGGCGGAAGCCACCCTTCACATAACCGACATCCTTTTTAGTGACTCCCAGGGTGATGTCATAGTCCTCCATCCCGAACAACGCGTGACCTTCGATTAGAAATGTCAGATCGTCCATTTCCTTCTCCCAGCGCAGCGACGAGAGGCCGCCGTAGAAATCATCGTTCTGACGCGCGCGGCTTTGGAAGGTGGCGTCTCTGCCGCTGACAGACGCATAACCAAATGTGAAGTTGACCCAATTGGCGGGCGATTCCTCTGCGGCCGGTTCGTCTTGCTTGGCCATGCCGTCTTTGGCGAAAGCCTGTGGCCACAGCACGCAGCATGCCGTGGCGCAGCCAAGCCGGATCATGGTGTGCTTGCCGGTCTTTCCGTTGAGAGTGGTGCGTTTCATGAAATAAAAGGATTGGATGTTAGTTGCGGAGATGGTTGCTCACGTTCGAACCATGGACTCCTTCATGACAGCCTCCCGACCAGCAGGCACCCCTGCCGAGTTTGTCGTTACCGTGGACTCTGCTGCCGATCTGGATCTCATCCACGCCAGGGCCGTTCATCTGTCGTTGGAAGTGGCATTTCAGGCACAGGTTTGAGTTGCGTTCGGTGAGCATTTTCTGATTCACGGAGCCGTGCGGGTTGTGGCAGGTGGTGCAGCCATCGCGCACGGCATTGTGCCGGAACACAAAGGGTCCGCGCTGCTGGGTGTGGCACTTGAAGCAGGTGTCGTTTTTGCCGGTGAGCTGGGTGCCGCCGCCCTTGAGGGCCGAGCCCTTGTGCGGGTCATGGCAATCGCCGCAAGTGATTTTGCCGGCGAGCAGGGGATGGCTGTAGGGCAGCATGAACTCGGCTTTCTTGTCGAGGTGGCATTGGAAACAGGTGGCCGGGGATTTTTTGGGATTGACGATGGTACCCGCGCCACCGCCGGCTTCCTTGTGTTTGCTGCCCGGTCCGTGGCAGGATTCGCAACCCATATCCACGGCATTTTTGCCCTTGGCTTGAAGTTTCGCATGGTCTGCGGTGCGGAAGTCGCGGGCCACCTTTTCATGGCACTCCGCGCACTCGCCCGAGCCGATGAAAGTAGCTCCCGGGATGCTGGGCGGAGCCATCATCGTGCGTGAGGTGGTGCCGCATGAAATCAGGACCAGAGCCACCGAGGCTCCGCCTCCCGCGATCCACAAAAGATGGCTTGGTTTTTCACAAACCCAGCGGCTGAGGGTCGAGATATACGGGATTTTCCAGTGGGTCTTCATGGAGAGTGGGATTGAGGCGGTTTGAAATGAAGTGAACAAGTAATTAAAATATGCGGCGATTGATGGAGCCCGGGGGAGGGTTGTCAATCTTATTTCTACCGGGGAAAAAATCGAAAAAATATTTGACGCCCGGCGGCAAGAGCGGCAGATTCTCCTCAAGAGAAATAAATAGTAAGAATAATCCATATCGTTTATTCCTCAATCATTCAATCCATACCCACGCACAATCTCTCATGAATCCCTTGTCCTTCCTGCGTTTTCTCCGTTCCCTCAGTGCCAACTCCCTCCACTCCCTCCATTCCCTCCATTCCCTCCATTCCCTCCATTCCCTCCATTCCCTCCATTCCCTGCGTGCCGGCGCCCTCGCCGCCGTGCTTGGTGCATTGCTCCTCACCCCGGCGGCCATGGGCCAGACGGCTGGTGGAGCCAAATTAGTCACGACGATCAACAATCTTTCCCCTACGGGTAACAGTCACAACGTGGTGGTGTGGTTGACCAAGGCCGACGGCACCTTCGTCACGACCTTGTGGAAACAAGGGCCGTCCAGTTTCACCTCCCCGATTTGGACGCAACACTTTATCACTTGGAGCGCCCAGCGTGGCTCCAGCACCGCCTTGCCAGTGGCTCCTGACGGCTACACCTCCGCCACGGCTTCAAGCTACACGGCCACCAGTTCCTCCCCGCCCGCCAGCGGCATCGCCAGCAACCCGATCACCATCACTTGGAACGGCAAGGATTCGGGTGGCACTTTGATGCCGGATGGCGATTACAAGTTTTTTGTCGAGTATGCCGAGGACGGCGGTACCCACGGCACCGATACGGGTGGGCTGACCACCGGCGGCTGGCTATGGACCAAGGGGCCTAGCAGCTTCTCGTCAAGCCCGGCCAACCAAGGCACTACGGCACTCGGAACAGGGGTCGCCAACAACTTTACCGGTAATTCGATTGTTTGGACGCCTGTGGCCACTGCGTTGCCGGTCATCGCGGTCGAGCAACCGTCGGGCACCGGCCTGACCTCGGGGACCAGCACGGTGAATTTCGGGTCGTCCACCGTGGGCACGGCGGTGCCGCGGACGTTCATTATCAGGAACACCGGCACGGCAGGTCTAACGGGAGTTGTGGCGACCCGCGACGGGCCTAACAGTTCAGACTTCACGATCACCGCCAGTCCAGCCGCAACGGTGGCAGCCGCCGGCAGCACGACATTCACCGTGGCCTTCAATCCATCGGCCAGCGGCTCGCGCACCGCGACCCTGCACATTGCGAGCAACGATGCGACCCATAACCCGTTCAACATCGCGCTCACCGGAAC
>CAISTY010000131.1 GCA_903888515.1 Akkermansiaceae bacterium
GCAGGTCCGGCGGCAGGAGCATCGGGGTGTCGTGGTCAATGTTGACGAAGCGGACGGCCATTCCCCTTATACGACAAGCCTTGGCGGGTTTGTTCATCGGGCTTTGGCTAAGTCCGACAGGCTGCTAGGAAATTGCTTTTGAGGTGAAGGCCGATGGAAGAGCTGAGGCGGGCCGGAGGGCGGGGAAACGGGGGGGGGCCAAGCACTTACGCTCTTGCAGCCGCCTGAATTGTGACGCTGTGCTGGTGTGGAATCTCAGAGGAAGGGATTGATGACATGGACGGTGTCGTAGGTTTGGCCGTGGTTGAGGTCCTCGGTGTAGAGGGTTTGGCAGCCGAGTTCCTGCGCGGCGGCGAGGATGGCGGCGTCATAAAAGCGGATTTGGTAACGGTGAGAGAGATCAAGGGCCCGGAATACCAGGTTCGGCGTGGGCGAGAACACCGGATAGTTTTCCGCCAACTCCTCAAGCATGACGCGGACCTCAGCGGGTGTGACCCCGAGGCGTTTCTTGCGCAGAGCGGCATCGGCGAATTCCTGCATCACCTGGATGGAGATGGCGAAATCGCAAGAGGCAATCAAGGCCGTGGCTTTTGCCCGCTTCGGCGCATCCTCGGCAGCAGCCGAAACCACGTAGAGAAAAACGTTGGTATCAAAAAAGCTGGTGGCGGTCATGAAGTTCTTCGCGGTTCAGAAGTCCGATGGAGTCGGTGTTGCGGCCCTTGCTGAGCGCGGCGATGAGCCGTGCGGCACGTTCGCGCCGTCGGGTATCCTCATGTTTGGGAGGAGTATCAAGCGTGTGGGCGAGCCCCGAGATGACAAGCTCCTTGAACGTGGTCTTGCGTTGGGCCGCCACGATCTTGGCTCGATGCAGGATTTCCTCGGGGAAGTCGATCGTGGTTTTCACGGGCAACATCTACAGTTGTACAGGGATGTTGTCAAGGGTGGATTTTAGAATTTCTGCAATTTGGGTATCAATTTCACCAGACCGACACTCCGCTGGTTCAAAAAACCGGAATCCTTGATTCTACGGGCTTCAGCCGCCTTTGCACTCACACGAGGTCAGGTGTTCTGATTTTACATTCCTGTGATCTTCGGGGGTGGTTGCCGGGGCAGTTCGAGTTGTAGTTGCGACCACAGAAGTTGTTGTTCGGCAACAGCCACGCCGGGCTCAACCTGCGGCTGCCTTGGCCGCTTTTTTAACGGCAGCTTTTTTCGCCGGAGCTTTTTTCGCCGGGCGGGGCGGGAAGTCGAAGCCGATTTTGCCGTTTTTGGGATCGAAGGTGAGGTGTGCGTCGAATTTGCGTTTCGTGCGGTTGGAGACGAAGTCCTTGAGCACGTCGGTTTTGCCGGTGGTCATCAGTTGGATCACCTGTTCGACGGAGATGTCGCGTTGGAGGATGGACTTGCCGATACGGATGCCGTGGGGATCCTTCTTGGTGACGAACTCCGGGATGTGATAGGCCTTGTCACTCTGATAGAGGTTGAGCCGGCGCCCGTCTGATAGATGTACTTCACCGACGATTTGTTCTTCGGTGAGTTCGGGAGCGGCGTCCTTGTCGCCGTTGTCGAAAACAAAATTGACTTTGAATTTGGCGTCCATTTCGAGGGCGGCGTCGAACGGTTTGTTGAACTTCGATTTGAATCCGGTGAGCGGGCCGACGAATTTCCTGGTGAAGAGTTCGGTTGCTTCCGCGGCTGCAAGCTGGCGGCCGGCGATGTGTTTATTGGCCTTGAATTTGCATTCCGGCAGGTGGCACTCGTAAGTGGCTTCGGTTTGTCGGAGGCCCTGCGCACCGCAGATAGGGCAGGGGATGGGGAGGTCGGGGAACGATTCGTTTTTCGCGTCATCGGCGAGTTTGCGTGCCTTGGTGACGATTTCGCGGGTGTAGGAGATGATCTCCTTCATGAACGTGGCGCGCTGGAGTTGGCCGTGTTCCATTTGTCGGAGTTTGTATTCCCAGTCGCCGGTGAGTCTGGGTGAGTGGAGCCCCTCGATGTCCATTTTATGGACGAGTTCAATGAGGCGCATGCCGCTGCCGGTGACGAAGAGTTCGCGGCCTTCGCGGGCGATGTATTTCTGGGCGATCAGGCCCTCGATGGTGGCGGCACGGGTGGCGGGCGTGCCGAGCCCGCGTTCGGCCATGGCTTCGGCCAGGGCTTCGTCGTCAATGAGTTTGCCGGCTCCTTCCATGGCGGAAAGCAAGGTGGCTTCCGTCATGCGGGCCGGGGGTTTGGTTTCCTCGTGGACGACCTCGATGCGTTGCACACTGGCGGATTCGCCAGGAGTGACCGGGACGAGTTCGTCCTTGCCGGAGGCTACGCCCGGGCGGCGGCCATAGACTTCAAGCCAGCCGGGTTTGACGAGCACGCGGCCCTCGGTTTTGAAAACGTCGGTGAAAGCAGGATGGGAGATGCGGGTGAGGCGGGTGGTTTGCTCGAACTCGGCGGGTGGATAGAAAACGGCGATGAAGCGTTTGACGATCATGTCGAACACCTTTTGTTCGGCATCGCTGAGTTTCGTGATTTTTCCGGTGGGGATGATGGCGAAGTGGTCCGAGACTTTTTTGTTATCAAAGATGCGGGATGATTTGTGCAGGCGCGGGCCGCTTGAGTTGTCGCCCTTGAGCACGGCAGTGGCGTATCTGGCGACGTCGAGGTCGCTGTTAGATAGGTCCTTCATGGTTTCGCGGACATGGCCGGTGTAGTCATCCGGCAGATAGCGGGAGTCCGTCCGCGGGTAGGTGATGACCTTATGTTTTTCATAGAGCGCCTGGGCGATTTGCAGGGTGCCTTTGGCGGAAAACGGGGCTTCACGCTGGAGTGTGGTGAGGTCGTAAAGCTGGGGTGCGATCTGCGATTGTGCTTTCTTATCCTCTGCGACGACGCCGGTTTTTCCGGTGCAGCGGGACGCAATGGCGGCCGCGTGTTCTTGATCCCAGATACGCTCGGGACGTGAGTGGGGGTTGGATTCGTCCTTTTTCCACGCCTCATCGATCCACTTGCCCGGGTAGTCACCTGACTTGACTCCGAAAGTGGCGTGGACTTCGAAATACGGGCTTGACTTGAACGCCCGGATTTCCGCCTCGCGGGAGGCGAGGATGGCGAGGGTGGGGGTTTGCACCCGGCCGGCGGCGGTGATGTTGAATCCGCCGTGGCGCGAGTTGAAGCAGGTGAGGGCGCGAGTGGCGTTGAGGCCGACCAGCCAGTCGGATTGCGACCGGCATTTTGCGGCGTCGGCTAGGGGTTTCATCTGTTCTTCGCTGCGCAGGGAACTCCACGCCTCGAGGATGGCATTGTTAGTCATCGACTGCATCCAAAGCCGTTGCACGGGTTTCTGGAGGTTACCGATTTCCATGATGTAGCTGAAAATCAGTTCACCCTCGCGTCCGGCATCGCAAGCGTTGACAATGCGGTCGATGTCCTTGCGTTTGGCCAGCATGAGGACTTGTTTGAGTCGGGTTTCGGTATTCGGTACCGGCTCCAGTTCGAAGTGTTCCGGGATGGCTGGGAGAACCTGGAAATTCCACGGCAGTTTTTTGCCATTAGGTCCCATTGGCATGCGCAGTTCGACGAGATGTCCGACGGCCGAGGTGATCACGGCCTGGGGGTTTTCGTAGTACACGTCACGTCCGGTTCCCTTCTTATCGAACTGGCCGAGCGGCTTGGCGAGCGCGCGGCTGAGGTCGGTCATGACGCTGGGTTTCTCGGCGATAATGAGTGTTTTTCCCATGGTGAAAGCAGCCCGTGGTGCGGGCGAGGCTTGAGGGACTAGGCTGGAAAGAGCGGTCTTGGCAAGCGGATTGCGGAAAATGGCGGATTTTTGCTGGTGCCGGGCTAGCGGAAAATCTCCGGTGTGTGGCCGCATGGCCTCAACCCTCGGGAGTGATCACCATGAAATCCGGTCGCTCTAACAACAACGGCGGATGCCCGGTGATTTCCGCATTTCCAACAGGCCCACGGTTTGAAGGTCGCGCGGGTGCAGGAACGGTCATCGATCTGTGCAAACAGCTTCACGATGTCGATGAGCCGGACGTCCGGTGATCGCCTTACTTCACCGGGGAAAAATCCGTCGGTTTGAGCAACACGGATTTCACTCCATCCTGCACGGTCAGTGATCCACCGGCGGCTGTTTCGGAATTTTTCCTTGCTGAGAGCCATGCCGGGTCGGCGCGGAAGTCCTCCCAGGATTTTTTGGCGGATGCGGCATCCTTGTGCGCGACGAAGTAGAGCAAGGTGTCATCCGCTGCGGGTTGGCCTGCCACTGGTTGGAAGTAGCCGAGATTGGTGATTCCGTGTTTGCGCAAGAGGCTCAACGAGTGATCGCGGAAGCGGCTGTGCAAAGCAGGGAGTTTCCCTGGAGTGGTGGTGTAAGTGCGCATCTCGATCAAGCGCTCCGGCCCGTCGGACACGGTGGAGAACCCCGGGGAATAGTCGGTGGAGGTGAGAAAAAGTTGGTCGGCCTTCGCGACGAGTCTGCCATTCACCTCGGAGGCGGCTGCGGCCTTTTTCCATGCGTCATCGGCGACAAATGTCTTCCATGAGGCATCACGGGCCGCGCGATCCGGATAGGCGAGAAGGTAAATGAGAAGGTTGTCCTTGTTATCGACGGGCACCCAGTAACCGATGTTGGTCATGCCGTGCTTTTCAAAAAGCTTGGTGGTGTGATTCCGGAAACGGGCCAGCAAGGAATCGAGTTTGCCGGGCTCCGCGTAATAGGTGCGGAGTTCATAGAGGCGTGAATCGGGGGCTTTTTCCGCGGCGGAGATGGAAGAATGGGAAAGCCCTGCGGCAAGAATACCAACACTGAGGATTTTGATCATGATCGTGAGCATACATTTAGCCGCCGGGCTTGGCAACCTTTTTTTCGGAATCGTCTCCTAACCAGTAGCAGTCAGCTTTCCCACGACCGTTGGATTTCCTCCAGCGATCGGCCCTTCGTCTCGGGCAGGAACTTGAGGACAAGTACGAATTGCAGCACCATCATCACGGCAAAGAATCCGAATGCCATCACGGATGAAGTCGCGGCCATCACGGGAAATGACCAGCTCACCGCCATGCACAAAACCCACAAGGAACAACTGATGACCGCCGAACCCGACGCCCGGATGGCGTTGGGCAGGATTTCATTGATAATCACCCACACCACCGCTCCCTGCGAATAGGCATGTGAACCGACAATCCCCATCATCGCCGCCAGCACAATCCAACCCTTGGCTCCAACCCAAAATACCCAGGCTGCTAACAGGTGGCTCGCCACAAACGTCACCGAACCCACGAGCAAAAGAATCTTCCGGCCCACGCGATCGATCAGCATCATCCCTACGATTGTCATCACCAAATTGGTCACCCCCACAATCACCGACTGCATCAGCGCACTGGTCCGGTCGGCGCCGGCCATTTTGAAGATATCGGCCGTGTAATAGATCACGGCGTTGATGCCATCGAGTTGATTGAAGGCCGCCACCATGAACGCAATGAGCAGCGGTGCCAGGTATTTCCGCTGCCACAGCGACTCATGCCGCCCGGCAAGCTCGTGCTGCAATGACGCCTCGATATCCGCAACCTCGAGCGCCGGATCCTCATGCCCGAGACGGCCAAGGATTTCTTCAGCCCGGTCGCGCCGCCCGCGTTTCACCAGCCAGCGCGGACTTTCAGGAATCACCAGCGACGCCGCCAAAAACAGAACCGACGGCACTGCCATCACTCCGAACATCCAACGCCAGACATCGGGATTGTTCAGACCGACAAAATGTCCGACGATGTAGTTGGAGAAATAGGCCGCCAGAATACCCAGCACAATATTCAACTGGGCGATGGCCACAAGAACACCGCGCCGCTGCGCCGGAGCTATTTCCGTGATATACACCGGCGACACCACGGAGGCCCCTCCGACCGCAACCCCGCCCAGCCAGCGGAAGAAAAGCAGCGCATGCCAATTCCAAGCATAGGCACAACCCACTGCGGAAACTAAAAACACCACCCCCAGCACTGCCAACACCGGGCGGCGTCCCCACCGGTCGGCGGGCCTGCCCACCAGCAACGCGCCGAAGAGCGTGCCGATGAGTGCGCTGGCAACCGTAAATCCGAGGAGGTTGTCGGTCAGGCCATAGGCGCTCCGCAAGGCGTCGGTGGTCCCGGAAATCACTGCGGTATCAAAACCAAAAAGGAAGGACCCGAGCGCCGCAACGATCACGCTGATCAATAACAGCCTGCCTCGCCCGCCGGATCCAGTGATGCCATGATTGTCGGAGCTGATCATTCGCATGTGTAGTGCTTACGTTAGATTTTCCTGCCACCGGATTCGGCCACTGCCCTGAACATCGCCATGATGTTCTCGGGCGGCACATCCGCCATGATGTTATGGACCTGCTGGAAGACAAATCCGCCGCACCGGTTGAAAATACCCGTCTGTTTGAGCACATGCTCGCGCACCTCGGCAGGCGTTCCGCGCGGCAACACGGTCCGTGTATCACAGCCACCCCCCCAGAACGTGAAACGATCACCGAACCGGTCTTTCAAGTGTTGCGGCGCCATCCCGACGCAGGAAATCTGCACCGGATTCAACATGTCGAGACCGGCATCTATCAAATCGTCGAGCAGCGGCTCAATGCCGCCACAGCAGTGCAAATGGGTCTTGACATGCGGAGCCAGCTCCTTGACCCGCCGCCACATCCGCGCATGGTATGGCTTGTAGTATTTGCGATACATGGCAGTTGACATCAACGGACCGGTCTGGCAGCCCAGATCGTCGCCAAACAACATGAAGTCGATATACGGGCCCACCGCACCCAGCCACTTTTCCATCCTGGCAAGGTAAATCTCCGTCAATTTTTCAGACAAGCGCACGCACGCCTCGGGATACGCCGCCATATATTCGAGATAGAGGTCAATGCGGAATAGGAACTGGGGCACCTCGAACAGGTTGCCGCCGAAAATCCCCAGAATGGCGCGATCCGTGTTTTCCCGCAGCGCCTTTGCCCCCTCGGCCAGCCGCTTGAGGCCGTCATCCGTCAATGGAATATGCCCGCCGGGCACCGGAATCCCCGTCCACATCGTGTACGGGAACGCCTTCTCGAGGTCGGCAAAGTCGTCGTCTTCAAAAGATCTATCCATCAGTGGAAAATGGATTTGCTCGAAGTAGAGGCAGCCCTTTTTCTGGATGGCCAGCGGCACCCCGTCATTACTGAGCAAAAAGGAATCCTCGCCGCGTTTGTCCACGTTGATATATGCCGGGATCTTGCAGGGTGTGCCGTCGGGCAGCACCCATGGTTTCCAGTCATCCGCGTTTAACATGAACGCGCGTCCGAGTTCCACCACATCCGCGCCCACGGCATCAAGCACCGGCGTCTCCACAATCGCCAGTTGTTGAACCATGTCATAGACGTAGATGTCCCCGCTATGGATGCCCAGATACTTCTTCAAGCGCGCGTAGGCAATTGCCGCGATGCCTGATGAACGATGTGCGCCGAAATCGACCGGCACGAAATCCGGCTGGCGGTGCTGGATGGCTGTCAATACTCTTTCACGTGAGGTCATGGTGGTTACTCCCAAATGGATTTCAATTCATGGACGCGGAGAAAGCGGGCTTTGATTTCACCACGACCGGCAGTTGCGGTCAACGCCGGTTGGGTTTCATCAGGAATCACCGTACACGGGATGTAGACACGCCCGTCGTTGCCGTAAACCTCAAGCGATGTGCGATCCAGCAGCATCCTGAGACGTATCGCGCCATCGATCGGTTCGAGTTTCGTATTGATGCCGCATGCCGACAAGGTCTGGGTTTTGGAATCATAGACGGTCTTGATTCCGCGCATGCTGATGATCGTTTCCGAATCGGCGGCAGGCACGAACTCGACTTCCAGATCAAAAAGATCGCCGGTAATTCCGGCCAGCGGGTTGTCGCCCGCTTTCAGCACCACATCTTTCCACTGATGGGTCTTGGTCCGCAGCGATTTGAGTTCTTCTATCGGATTCATGCGCAGGCGTGGGCCGTCCTTGGTCGCGTGCAGGGTCAACTCGGACGGTACGGTCATCTGCTGGTTGAACGGCATGCCGGGATACTTGCCGCCCTGCATCCAGGTCAGTTGCACGCGCCGGCCGGCTGGATCGTTTTCCCAAGTCATGGTTGCATAGTAGTTCCCCTTGATCACCAATGATCTCTCACGGTCATCCGTGGTGGCCGGTTTGCCGGCAAGCGTGTAAAACCTGTGTCCGTCGAATGTGCCGATTATATAACTGCCGTCGATCAGGATCATGACCCATTTCTTGTTCCTGGCATCGCCATCCACGGGCAGTTCAAAGAAATCCACGCAACCACAGAGTTCATCGTGCTTCCCGTCTGGCTGATCGACCCGGCTTTCATAGGTCCAGTTCTTCAGATTCTCGGAGCTGTAAAATCCGACACAGCGGAACATCTTGCCGCTTTCATCCTTGAAAAAGTCATAGGTCGGGGCAATCCAGCGTTTGGTCGGTTCGTACCAGAACGGCCTGGGAGTATCAATCCGGGCGCCGGGATGATTTAGCACCGGATTCCCCACATAATCGGTCAGGGTATAGCCGCGATCATTGGAATAGGCGTAACAAAGCCCGATCTTGGTCCGCAGATAAAACATCACCAGCACATCCTCCGGCCCCGTCTTGAGGCCGAGCTGGTTGTTGCGGTCGATAAACGCCGCACCTGAAAAACAAGTGCCGCTTTTTGCCTCCGGAAACAGCACCTTGGGCTGTTCTTTCCAATGCACCATATCCTTGCTGACCGCATGGCCCCACGACATGTTGCCCCAGGGCAGCCCCACCGGGTTGTGCTGGTAGTACAAATGGTATTCGCCTTTGTAATAAATCATGCCGTTGGGATCATTGAGCCAACCGGTCTTTGAAGAGAAGTGAAACTGCGGCCGCAGTTTCTCCTTGTAGAAGTTCTCCCCACCGGGGATGGTGTCTGACTGTTTCACCAGCGCAAAACCCGCGTCTGTCGCCTTGGAGGCGACCACACCGGCTTGCCGTCCCTTGTAGCGATCGATCTCGAAGAACGCATACCAGTCCGCCTTGTCCGGTCCCGACGCCAGAGCCATGCCCAAATCCAGCACAATCCTGCCATCCACAGTCAGCTTCAGGTTGCCGTTCTGTCCGCCCTTGTTCTGAACCGGCACGATCAGGTATTTTTGGGATATGGTGAATTCCTTCCGTTGTTCCTTGACTGGCATTTCTTGAGCCGTGAGCGCCGCAGAGGTACCCAGTGCCGCCACCGCAGACACCACCACAAACAAACGATTCGTTTTCACATTCATATTTCTCAGTGACCATCCGGGTCGCCCCACCATGGGGCGTCCCTTGCCCGCAGTGTGGATTTTCATGTCATGAGCGCCAGTGAAAAATGCATTATTTCGCGGCCAGCCGACGTGGAGTTCCTGTTTCATGCCATCCGGCTGCCTTGCACGATGCCGCGGTGCTGGAGGTGGCGGTCGAGATGGGTTTGGATGGCGGATTTCGTGAGTTGCCAGTCCGGGGCGATCAGGAGTTTCAGATCGGAGATGCCGAAAAGGCGCTGGATGACGATGTCCGGGCGCAGCAAGGGCAGGAAATCACCCAGGAAATCCGCGTAGTCCGTTAGATCGAACAAGGGGAACGGTTCCTTCTGATAGCGGGCGGCGAGGATCGAGCCTTTGACGATGTGCAAATGATGGAGTTTCACAAAGCGGATTTGCGGGAAGCGGTTGATCTCGCGGGCGTAGGCCAGCATCATGTCGCGCGATTCCCACGGGAAGCCGAAGATCATGTGGACGCAGAGGTTGAGTGGTGTGCTGGATAATGATCCCAGCAGCGCGGTCAGTTCGCCGTGCGAGCAGCCACGGTGAATGCGCAGCAACGTCTCGTCGTAGATGGATTCCATGCCGAGTTCCAAATCCACATCCAGACGCTCGCAGTAACTTTCCAGCAGTGCGATTTTCTCCACGTCAAGGCAATCCGGGCGGGTACCGACGGCCAAACCGACGACATCGTCCGGGCAGACGGCGAGGGCCTCGTCATAGAGCGTGCGGAGTTGTGCGGTGGGGGCGTAGGTATTGGTGTTCGGCTGGAAATAGAGGATGAATTTTTCCGCCTTGTAGTTATTGCGAGCACGGATGATTCCCTGTTCCACCTGGTGGATAATCTCTGTTAGGGAGCGCGTCAGGGACGGAGTATAGGCATCGACGTTGCAATACGTGCAACCGCCATGGCCCTTGCTGCCATCACGGTTCGGGCAGGTGAATCCGGCGTCCACGATCACCTTGAACACGCGCTTGCCGGCGTATTTCCGGCGCAGCCACACGCCATAACTGCGGTAACCCTTGAAGCCGTCGTCTAGCGGAGTGCGCACCTTGTATGTTAGATGCTGAAGGTATCCGCGTCCGGGGTGGCGCCGGGTGAGATCCGGGCCTGGCCGTTGGCTGCGAGGTGGGTGAGGCAGTGATAGACATCCTCGGGATCCGCGGCGAGCGCGGTGGCGATCTGCGCGGCGGTTCGGGCGCTTGCGCCTAGCTGGCGGCGCACCTTGTTGAGGGTTGCGAGAAAATCCCCGGCGGCTTTTTTCCCTGCTTCGACGCCCGGTTGGTGATAGGCGTTGATATGTACCAGCGAGGCGTAGAACGAAACCGTGCGCTCAAACAGGGCGATCAGCAGGCCAAGATGAAACGGAGTGACTTCCGGGATGGAAATCGTGAGGGACTTGCGGCCCGCCTCATACAATGCCTTGCGGGTGCCGCGGAAAAACCCCTGAAGGTAATCCGCGCTGGTCGTGTCGGGCTCAACCTCGATGCTTTTGCCATCACGGCCCTTGCGGACCTCGATGAACGAGACGAAAAAATTGTCCACGCCGTCGCGGAGTTGTTGGACGTAGGCGTGTTGGTCGGTGGAGCCCTTGTTGCCATAAACGGTTAGCCCCTGATGGACCACCCTGCCATCGAGATCGAGGCGTTTGCCTAGCGATTCCATAACAAGTTGCTGGAGATACTTGGAGAACAACACGAGCGAATCCTTGTAGGGCAGAACCACCATGTCACGCGCGCCATTTCCGTTAGATGCGTGATGCCAGGCGAGGGCGAGGCGCATCGCGGCGTTGTGAGCGGCATCCGGCTTGCGGGTTTCCACATCCATCGCGGCGGCACCGGCGAGCAGCGCGTCGATGTCGAGCCCCTGCAAGGCGGCGGGTACCAGGCCGACGGTGGAAAGCACCGAGGTGCGGCCGCCGATCCAGTCTTCCATCGGAAAACGCGCGAGGAAGTGGTGGTGTTGGGCGAATTGATCGAGCTTTGAGTTGATGCCGGTGACGGCGGCGGCGTGGCGGCCGAAGTCGAGGCCGGCGGCATCCCATGCGGCTTTCGCTTCGAGCATGCCGTTGCGGGTTTCGGCGGTGCCGCCGGATTTGGAAATGACGAGCACGAGGGTGTTGGACAGTCCGGTTACGGCGAGTTTGGCGAGCACCGCGTCCATGCCGGCGGGGTCGGTGTTATCGAAGAAAAAGATGGGGAGCCGGGCATTTCCGCCGATCGCTTCGGCGACGAGCTGTGGTCCGAGTGCCGAGCCGCCGATACCTATCAGCAAAATCTGTTGGAACGTGCCGCCACATGGTGGAGCAATGGATCCCGAGTGGATTTGGTCCGCGAATTGCTTGAGTGCGATGATGGGCTTGGTGATGGCATGCCGTAACTCCTCGGTCGGGGCGAGGTTCGCGTTGCGCAACCAGTAATGGCCGACCCTGCGGCCTTCGTCGGGGTTGGCGATGGCCCCGCCTTCAAGCGCCTTCATGTCGGCAAAAGCCCGTTGGATTTCCGGCCCCATGGTTGTTAGGAAATCCGCCTCAATGTCCATCAGCGAGAGATCGAGCGAGAATCCGTATTGCGGATAACGGATGAGGTTTTGACAGTAGCTTGGCCAGGACATGGGATTGGGGATTGAGGATTGAAGATTGAGGATTGAGGATGAAGATCCACTATCTTCGATCTTCTATCATTTCCAGCGTTGCGAAGGGAATGCGGAAAAGCGCATGTCTGTTCGTTAGTAGCTGAGGATGGAATGGACGGAATGGGGAATGAGCTTGGAGCGGCCGTGGAGAAAGGCGAGTTCGATGAGGAACGAGATGCCGATCAGATTGGCACCGAGTTCTTCGAGAAGTTTGACGGCGGCGGCGGCGGTGCCGCCGGTGGCGAGAAGATCGTCAACTAACAGGATGGACTCGCCGGGTTGCACGGCGTCCTCGTGGAGTTCTACGCTGGCTTCCCCATATTCGAGCGCGTACGAGGTCTGGCGGGTTTTCCACGGCAGTTTGCCCGTTTTGCGCACAGGCACGAAGCCCGCACCAAGACGGTCGGCCACGGCGGCGGCGAAGATGAAACCGCGCGCGTCAATGCCGACGACCTTATCGATTTTCACGCCGCCGGCGGTGGCGCAGAGCAGTGAAATCGCTTCGCGGAAAAGACCCGCGTCGGCGAGAATCGGGGTGATGTCCTTGAAGACGATCCCGGGTTTCGGAAAATCAATCACATCACGGACAGCGGCGCTGAGATCTTGGTGGACTTGGTGGGTGGACATCTCGCGGACACTCTAAACGGGCGATGAGCGGATTGGAAATGCCATTTTTATCAGACTATTGAGCGGGAGCGGCCGACAGAGTGAACCAGACGTAACTCGCGCGTGTGAATTCGTCCTCCACTCCAAGGGTCCCGCCCTGTGCCTCTATCATGAGTTTACAGAAGGCCATCGTCAGGCTGGTGGCCTGAGTACAATCGATCTTCATATGACATCTCCAGACGTTGGATCCAACTGGCATTTCAGAGACTCACGGACACGCCCGCTGGTCGGCAGAGCGTAGGGTGTGCGTTGATCGATCGGGCTCAGGGGTGGTGGCGGCGGGTAGGCTGAACCAAAAGTTACGGCCATTGTTGTCGCTGTCCTCCACGCCGAAATTGCCGCCTTGGGCCTCGACCGCGAGTTTGCAGAAAAACAAATGCAGGTCGACCGATGGCGGTTGTTGGTTTGCAGGCAGGTCCACCATGCCGAGCTTGGCAAAATTCCGCTGATGGCGGGCGGGCATGGGCGCCCCGCCATCGCGCACCCAGAATCTCACCCCATTGGGAATGGGGCCGGCCGTGAGCACGATCGGGCTATTATTGGGCGAGTTCTTCAACGCGTTGGCGAGCAGATTGGCAATGATGCGCCCGGTCAAATCCAAATCGCAATAAACCTCTGGGCTATGTGCTGACACATGGGTGGTGATCCGGTCGGTACCCGCAGGATAGAATGCCATGGTGCACACGGAATCAAACAATTCCTGAACCGGAATGTCCAAGCAATACAGCGGGACCCCATCGGAGACCAAGCGGTTGAGACACCCTCCCGTGGCAATCATATCGGCAAGCACACGGGTGCCATCGATGGCAGCCTTCAACCCGTCAGACGGGTCATCAGGCGTGCTTGCGGCTGCATCCTCATCAATGGATGCGAGCTGCTGGCGGACTTTTTGCAATGGCTTGTGCAGATCCCGTACGAGCAGGTCGGTAAGCATGTCGCGGTGGTGTTCCAAGGAGCGCAAGCGTGTGTGTTCTGCGGCCAGAGCGGCGTATGCTTGGCGCAGAGCGAGGTGGGTTTGCACGCGTGCCAGCACCTCGGCTTGGCGGAAGGGTTTGGTAATGTAGTCCACTCCGCCGAGCTCGAATCCCGCAACGATGTCTTGCGTAGCAGAGAGGGCGCTGATGAAAAGGATGGGAATGGTACACAGTTTTTTATCGGCTTTGAAACGGCGACAGACTTCGTAGCCGTCGATGCCCGGCATGCGGATGTCCAGCAGGACCACATCCGGCGGTTCCTCGCGGGCGGCGGCGAGTGCCATTTCGCCGCCCGGGAAGGCCAGCAC
>CAISTY010000132.1 GCA_903888515.1 Akkermansiaceae bacterium
CCGGCCATAGATCAGGGTGGGGGGGAGCGCAATGTCGTTGCCGTAGATCTCGGCGGACCCGGACCCGTCCGGCCGCATCGCCCACAGCCCCTTCACGCTGACCGCGCCCTTGTCCACATACTCCCACCGCGTGTACATGATACGACCGTCGGGCAGCACCACCGGCGACGCCTCGCTCACCGAACTATTGCTCAACTTGCGCATGTTCTTCCCGTCGCCGTCCATCCGATAGAGCACGGTGGTCGTGAAATCATCCGGCGAGTTGCACAGGATCCCGAATTGGCAGCGCGTGGAAATGAAGGCAATGCCGCCGTCCGGAAGATAGCACGGCTGCATGTCGTCGGTACCGTGGTGATAGTGCCCGCTCAAGCGGTATTTGCGCACCAGTTCCGCCTCGTCGTCTTGCGGAAACGTCAGTTGCCGCAAGCCCGACCCGTCGAGGTTCACTTCATAGATGCGGTATCCATCCTGCGCACCTTTTTTCCAGGCGAACACCACCCGCTTCGCATCGAATGACAGATCAAAGCGCTCAAACACCCCGTCTTTCAGGCCGGGCACCACCTCCCTGAGAGACCCATCCTTCAGATTCAGCACGCAAATATTTCCGCCGGGCATCCAGGTGCTGTTGATGTACTCCGTGTAGTAGTGATCGGAATTATAGGTGAAGCGCTTGACGAAAAGCAGTTGCTCGAAGTCCGCGCCCGGGACCAGGTCGGGGGCGCCGGTGGCCATCCCGGCAGCCGCGCAAAACGCCGCTGCCAGCGCGATCCGGCACTTGCTGCCGACCCGCCCTAACGTGTCGTGTCGCCGAAGGTTGCAAGAGGATGGGATCATGGAATTATTCAAGTTCATCGGGTATGCGGTGATTTTAGCCCGCGATTCCCGCGCCGCAAGCCAAACGTGTTTGGTTGCCACCATGCGGTCATGTGCATTCCGGCGCGATCAGAACCGGACATCCACGCCGAGCACGGCGCCGAATCCAGGCTCGTTGCTGCCGGAGCCGTGGGCGCGGTATGCCTGATCGAGGAGGTTTTCCAGGCCGGCGTGGAGTGTCACATGATCGTAGGCCAGCCAGGCGCCTCGGAGATTGACCATGGCATAGCCCGGAGTGCCACCGGGCGGAATACGCTGGGTGTCCATGCGGTCCGCGCTGTTGAGTTGATCGGCCTTGGCGGCGGCGGTGACACTCAGCTCCAGCCAAAAGGCATCATCGGGTTGCGTCCAGCGGATGCCGCCAGTGACGGTGACCGGCTGAATGCGGCTCAGTGGTTCACGCACGGCCAAGCCGGTGGAGGCATCGGGAAAGGCGTCCGCCTCGCCCTTAAGCCAGGTGAAATTGCCAAACAACCTGAAGCCTGCGTCCAGTTGCCAATTCGCCCAAACCTCGACACCTTGCACGAAGCCCTTGGAGCTGTTGCGTTTGGTGACTTCCACCTGGCCATCGATGATCCGTCCGGTGGGTGTGCTGGTGATGTAATCCGACATCCAGGTATGGAACACGCTCAATCCGCCTGAAAACCGCGCCTGCTCCACCTTGATGCCGGACTCCAAGGTCAGGAAGTTCTCAGGCTCGAGATTGGTCGCCGCGCTCTCGATTTCGGTGCTCCGGCTGGCGCCGAAGCGGGTGAGGTCGGCGGTATTGGGTGCGCGGAACGCCTGGCTCAGTCCGCCGTACCAGCGCCAGTGTTGTTGCGGATCCACGGCATAAGACACCCGCACGGAGCCTATCAGATTCCGCCACTGCTCATCAAGGGAGTCCGCCAAACCCGTGAGGGGATTCTCATATTTGCCGATATCCGCGCGCACGGAATTGAAGCGCCCGCCCAGCGTCAGCTCAAGGCGTTCACCGCACTGGATACGGTCCTGAATGAAGGCTCCGAACATTCCGTAAACCGTGTCGTCACCCACCGGCCCCTGAATATATACTTTCCGCACGGAACCATCCGCATTGTAGTCCGTCCTGGAGGTGTCCACATGGTCCTCGTAATAATCAACACCATAGGTCAAACGGCCGATTTTCGTCGCGCTTTCCAACTGCACGTCCAGCCCCCACATCCGGGATGTTAGATATTCGAGTTCCTGCCGCCGGTTTTGCCGGATGCGGATGCCATCCTCCTGCCAGCCCTGCAGGGATGCGGTGATGACAGCCCTGTCCACCAAACCCTCCAAATCCTCTCCCGTGAGTTTGACATAACTCAGGAACCGGTCCTGAGCCTTGGATCTACGCAGATCATCCCCCACCGTGGTGCCGGCGAAGCTGCGGCCGTAAACCGTGGCATGGGTGCGCCAGACATCGTCCTGCATAAGCCGCTGGCAGGCCACGGTGACCGACCACGCATCATTGAGCTTCATATCCAGGCGCGCGTCCCACGCCGTCTCGTCATAACCCGTGAACGGCTGACGACCCAGGCCGGCCCCGTCCACATTGCCGAAACTCTTGAGGCTGGTTCCCAACTGCAACCCCCACAGGCCGCCGACCCCGGTCCGCGCCTCGAAGCGTCCGAGATGGCTCTGCTCGGCGGTGGAGCCACGGTAGAAACTCCGGCCATGTATAAATGCCTGCCCGCCTGACTCCGTAAGATAGTCGGTCCCCCGCGTGTTCATGCACAGCGCGCCGCCGATCGCATCACTGCCATAAAGAACCGACGCCGGCCCTTGGATGAGTTCGAGTCCAGCGAGCGCTTGCACGTCGATGAGTGAGAAATACTCGCTGGGCCCGTCCCGATAGATAGAGTTGTTATATCGCACGCCATCAATCAACGCGAGCGTCCGGTATCCGGTAAATCCCCTGATATAGGGCGAGCCCTGGCCATTTGAGGTCTTCTGCACCATCACCCCCGGAGTTTGTCCAAGGGCTTCCGGCAGGCTCCTCACCAAGCGCTCCTCCATTTCCACATCCGTCAGGGTCGCGATGCAATAGGGCGCGGTGAAAACGTCCGACTGGTAACGCGCCGCCGTTACCAGCATGGGTTCCAACGTGCGCAGTTCCTGCGCCGCACCCGGCACCAGACCTGCGGCGAGCGGCAGCATGAAACGCCAATGCCACAAGTATTCCGCTCTCATTTCCGTGATGGTAATACGAACGGAACCCGGATCATCTTGCAATCCCATGCTTGCTCACAACACGCAACCGCGCCGGGATCCACGCGGCCGTTTTTTGCCATCACGAATATACACCGTTGATGTAGCCGGTCCTCATGGATTGGGCGGCTGGACTTGTGCAGCGCGGCCGCCCAGCACCTTGTCGATCATCGGGTACGCCAGCGTGCCGTGCCACTCGTGCGGGCCGGGAAACACGTCTTGCCGCGCCGCCTCATCGGCGCCGAAGATCTTGTAGCCGGCTTGGATTCGGGTGAATCCAAGTCGGCTGAAGCGGATCGGCAAATAGATATCCCTCTCGGCGCTCTCGAACAACACCGGGCGCGGAGCGATCAGCAGGGCCATGTCAGCGACGTCTAACAGTTCAACCGTGCCCGGCAGTTCCCAACATGGGCAATTGTTCACGGAGAAGATCCCTTCGGTCGTACACATCCATCCGCTGACCACGGCCGCCTTCAGGCGCTCGTCGCAGGCCGCGAGCCACAGGGTCCACTCGCCGCCCATTGAGAGTCCGGCCACGCCTATCCTGGCCGGGTCCACCTCGGGCCGCGTTAAGAGCACCTCCACCGCACGCATCAGATTCCACAGTTCCATGGCCGCGTATTTGCGGTGTCTAATCGTGGGGGCGAAGACCACGTAACCGCCGCTGGCAAAGCGATCCGCCATGCCGTAGTAGAGAGTCTTCGGGTCGAAGACCTGCTGCGCCGAGCCACTGTGGCCGTGCAAGCAGATCATGGCCGGCAGCGGCCCCTTCTGTTTGGGCACTGCCAGCAGGCCCTCGCGCCGGGTGCCCGTCTTGTTACTGCCTTGGAACGATGCGGTCGAGAGCGTATAGGTCCCCTTGTCCTGCGCCGGGCCGACCTGCACGTCCAGCGGCACATCTTCCAACGAGATGTGGGGTTCTTGGAGTTGGACGCATTCCAACAGTTTGGAGCGGACCTGCTTCTGCCAGACCAAGGCCTCATCCTTGGTAGTTGCCGCGAAGGGCATCTCGAACTTTTTGGGCGTGCGATCGGCAGCCATTATGGCCGTACTGCACATCACCAGGGTCAGGCATGCGCAAATCCGGCGCTTGTATCTTTCATGTTTGGGGAGCGTTGTCATCCGGCGTGAATTATCAATTAATCGGCACACTGGCCACTTCAATGTGTGCTGGTTGGGAATCATTTCACGATGCGAAGCAAACAGGCCGCCGGAGGATAGCCGGCGGCCTGATAAAAAAAGGATGAATCCAGTGGGGGTTTATTGCCGGGGTTGGCCGCCGGGTGCGCCCTGTGGCATGGGGAACGGCATGCCACCATCCGGTGCGGCCGGGGCGTCCTGGATCTTGACGAGTTCCAATTCGAAGATGAGAACGCTGTTAGGTCCGATATCGGCGCTGCGGCGTTCGGGCCCGTAGGCGAGATTGGATGGCAGGAAAAGTTTCCATTTGGCTCCGATCGGCATGGTGGTGAGTGCTTCCTTGAAGCCTTCGACTACTTGCAGGGTCATCGGGACGGGATCGCCTTCGGGAGAAGCGTCGAACTGCTTGCCGCTGATGAGGGTGCCTTTGTAATGGACCATGAACTGTTTGTTGTCCTTGTCCGCTTCTTTCGGCGCGACGTATTTTTCCGCACCGCCCTTGGCGAGCACCTCGTATTGCAGGCCGCTCTTGGTGGTGGTGACTTCCTTGCGCTTGCCATTATCCTCGAGGAATTTCTTACCGGCTTCCAGGTTGGCGGTGGCGGCTTCCTTTTCGCGGGCTTGCAGGAGATCTCCAAGCGCCTGCATCGCCGCTTGAAGTTTATCATCACCCACCTCCGACTTGTCTCCCTTGACGGCGGTCATGAAGCCCTTGATGAAGTTTTCCGGATTGATGTCACCCGCGCCCAGGCCAAAGCGGCCGAACTGCTGGCTGAAGGTGCTTCCCATGCGCAAGCCGAGCGCATAAGACGAATCCGCCTTGATGACGGCCGGTTCCAGTTGCGGTTTGGCGGGTGTTTCGGCGGCGGGCGCGGCGGTTTCCGGTTTCTCCGGTTTGGCGGGCGCTTCGACAGCGGGCGTTGCGGTTTCCGGTTTCTCGGGTTTGGCGGGTGTTTCGGCGGCGGGCGCGGCGGTTTCCGGTTTCTCGGGTTTGGCGGCCGGAGTTTTGGCAGGTGCTGTGGCTGCGGGTTTGGCGGCTCGCGGTTTCGCGGGTTTGGCGGCCGGTGTTTGTGCGTATGCGATTGCGACAAGGCTGAGAACCAGCGTGCCGGGGATGAATTTGCGGATCATATTTTTTGTTGGAGGAGCGGGAAAACTAGGCAGGGACTTTGCGCGTGTCGAGCACTTTCCAAGAAAATTCCCGGAATATTCGCGGCATTGCGGTGTTCCCGGATCACGGCATGTCCGAGCGGATACTGATCACCCACCGCCCTGATCGAGGCACCCCGTCAATTCGAGGATGGACATGGCGGTTTTGCGCTGCATGCTCATTGTGTGACGCATTTGCATTACGTGTATGATATCGCATCCGGCTCTCAATCCTCATGATTCCGGTGTGTGGCAATTGGTTGCCTCTATCGGCAACCGGTTTGCCGTACAGGGTGAGTTCATCTGCGGTGAGAAAATCGACAGCGGTCACATCAACGCCACCTATCGCGCGACCTATCGCCAACGGGACGGCAGCGACCGGCGCTACATTTTCCAGGCGATCAACCGCAACGTTTTCAAGGATCCATATGCCGTCATCGCCAACGTCGAGTGCGTCACCCGCCATATCAACTCGCGCGTGCTGCGCCTGAAAAAGGACCCGCGTGGCCAAACCCTCAACTTGTTTCCCGCCCACACCGGTGCCTTGTGGGTCGCAGACGAGCATGGTGACGTTTGGCGTTGCTACAACCACATCGAGGGCTGCGTCACCCATGACATCGTCGCAAATACCCGTCAGGCCTATCAGGCAGCCCGCGCCTTCGGTTCGTTCCAGAATCTCGTCAGCGACTTGGATCCCAACTCGATCACCGTCACCATCCCGGACTTCCACCACACCCGGAAACGCTTTGCCCGACTGATGGAAGTGGCCGCCGCCGATCCGCTGGGTCGTCTCGCCGGAGTGCGCGCGGAGTTCGATTTCATCCGCCGCCGGGAAATGCACACCGGGCTCCTGCTGGATCTTGTCCAGGCCGGCGGGATCCCCATCCGGGTCACCCACAACGATACCAAGATCAACAATGTGATGATCGATGCCGTCACGGATGTGGCCGTGTGTGTGATCGACCTCGACACCGTCATGCCGGGACTGGTGCTCCATGACTTCGGTGACTTGGTGCGCAGCGCCACCAGCCCCGCCGCCGAGGACGCAACCGATCTTTCCAAAGTGACGATGCAGATGCCCATGTTCGAGGCGCTCGTCGAAGGATACCTCGATGCCGCCGGCGCATTCATCAATGATACGGAAATCGAGCACCTCGTCCACGCCGGGAAACTCATGACCTTGGAAGTGGGCATCCGTTTCCTAACAGACCACCTCGAGGGTGACGTCTATTTCAAAACCCACCGCCCCGGCCACAATCTCGACCGCTGCCGGACCCAGCTCAAACTCGTTGCATGCATCGAAGCGCTGGAACCCGCGATGAACGCAATCGTGGACAAGGTGCGCCGGAGCAAGAGCGGATAGAACGGGGAGCTGGGAGAACGAAAATGAAGAGCATCTATTCTGCCGTGCGCGCCACTCTTCGCATCAATCCACTTGCGTTCGCCGGTCTGCTCAGGGATGTTGCGCACGACGTGACTGCCGAGCATCGCAAGCCGTTCTGGCTTTATCCCAACCTGCTGAGCTTGCCTGCCCCGTGGATTGCGGTGGCATGGCTGTATCTCTTCGCCCAAACCTGGCGTTTGACTTACCACCCTTGGGAGGCCTATCTGACCTTGGGACTGGCGGTGTGGGTCATTTGCGTGGCGACTCGATTGCTCGATGTGTCGATGCTCGGAGATGCGCCCGCGTCGTTGGGGTCCCGGCACCAGTTCTACCGCGATCATCGGCAGACTTTCAGCATCGGTATGGTCGTGGCGGTGGTGCTTGCACTCGGACTGGTGGTCACAAAAATGCCGATGACCATTTACAGGCACTTGCTTCTTGGCGGCGTGATGGTGGCCGGATTTTTCGGACTGTCGATGCTCTCCAGCCAAAAAGCCAACGAGGTGTCCTTCGCGAAAACCATGCTTGGCGGGATGACGTTTGCGTTCGGCACCGCGATGATGGCGCATTTATACCGCTGGGAATACGGGATTTACGACATGATCTTTTCCCGGGAGTTCGTTTGTTTCGCGGTGCTGTGCATTCTCAGAATCTCGGCGATTGACTTGTGGGAGCACGCGTTCCGATCGGCCAATTTGGAAATCAAGGCTGCCGATGAATTGACGCTCACCTTGCCGCTGACGTTATTGGGCGGGTGCTCGCTGGTATTTGCGTTGCTGGATAACGCCCAGTCCACACGGCCGTTTTTCTATGCGGTGCTCACCGGCACCGCCCTGCTCTACACGCTCAACCGCAACCGCTCGCAATATTCGTTAGAGATCCTGCGGGTGCTGGCGGATGTGGCCATGTTGGTTCCGGTTCTGGTGTTTCAGGCGGCCTCGGGCGAGTGATTGATCCTTGAAGGACCGCTCCAAAATCCAACATCATAGCAGCATGCGGCTCGCATTCATCGCCACTGGAGACATTGCCCTGCCGTCGTTCCGATATCTGCTGGAGCACGGGCCGCGCCCGTTGGCATTGGTCACCCAGCCGGACAAACCGGTAGGGCGCCACCAGCGGCTTCTCTCCCCGGCGATCAAGACCGCCGCCATCGCTGCGGGGATCCCCGTGTTGCAGCCGGAGAAGATCGGCGATGCCACGGCGGAACTCACCGCGCTTGATCCGGAAGTGCTGGTGGTCATGGCGTACGGGCAAATTCTGCGGGACAACATCCTCACGCTTGCCGGCAAGGCGATTATCAATCTCCACGCTTCACTGTTGCCGAAATATCGCGGTGCCGCATGTATTCAGGCCGCCATCGCTGCCGGCGATCCAGCAACGGGTGTAACCGCCTTGCATGTCGTCAGGGAACTCGATGCCGGTGATGTGATCCTCGCCAAGTCGATTCCCATCGCCGCAGATGAAACCGGCGGCACTCTGCATGACCGGCTCGCACTGCTCGCGGTTGACGTACTCGCCGAGACCCTGACAAAATTGGAGGATGGCACGTCCGCACGCATCCCGCAGGACGGTGCGCTCGCCAGCTATGTGCCGAAACTCGAACGCGATGCCGGCCGCCTCGATTGGACTCTACCTGCCGCCGTGCTCGAGCGGCGGATCCGCGCCTATGACCCGTGGCCCGGCACCTTCACCATGGCCATCGAGGGTGGCAGCGAAATACGCTTGAAAATCTATCCGCCCACACCGGTGGTTGATGGATTTTCAGCGCCCGGCCAATGCTTTGCCGATGGCGGGAAATGGCTGGTCGGCTGCGGCGCGGGCGCTCTCGAACTCGTGTCCGTCCAGCCCGCAGGTGGCAAACGCATGAGTGCCGCGGATTACCTGCGGGGCCGGAAGACCAAGGCGTTTCGCTGAGTGGTTGTTAGACTCCAGTCGCGCGACTCTAACCGCTCAACTCAAGAAGGCGCTCGTCACTTACACCGAGAGCGGCGGCCAGGGCGATCCGACCTTCGACGCCGCGCAAGCCATCGCCGTGATGCATGGGGGTTGGTGTTCCAGAAATACAACCCCTTCTGCTTGCCTCCTTCATGCCGACACCCTATTCCTCTCCCCCCGCCGAACCATCGGCAAATTTCAGCCTTTCAGCCTTTCAGCCTTTACCCCTCATGCTCCACTACCTAGAAACCATCTCCCGCGAAGCGGGCATCGCCCTGTCCTCCGTCGCCGCCACGGCCAAATTGCTGGCCGAGGGCGGCACGGTCCCGTTCATTTCCCGCTACCGCAAGGAACAAACCGGCTCGCTCGACGAAGTCCAAATCGCGACCATCCGCGACCGCATGCTCCAGCTCGCGGAGCTCGACGTCCGCCGCGCCGCGGTCCTCAAATCCCTCGAAGAGCGCTCGCTGCTCACGCCGGAGTTGAAAAAGAAAATCGAGGCAGCCACCACCCTTACCGCCGTGGAAGACCTCTTCGCGCCCTACCGCCCGAAGCGCCAGACGCGCGCCACCAAGGCGATCGAGCGCGGCCTCACGCCGCTGGCAGATTGGCTGTTGGAAAACCAAGCAGCCGATCCCGCCGAAGAAGCCGCCAAGTTCATCGACCCGGAAAAGGAGGTCGCCACCGCCGCCGACGCCCTAGCCGGTGCCCGCGACATCATCGCCGAGCGCGTGGCCGACGACGCCAACCTCCGCGGCCACGTCCGCAAGCTCTACGAGGACGGCGCGACCGTTTCCTCCAAGATCATGTATGGCAAGGAGGAGGAGGCCGACGCCCAGAAATTCCGCGACTACTTCGAGTGGACCGAGCCGCTCCGCAGCATCCCGTCGCACCGCATGTTGGCCATCCGCCGCGGCGAAAAGGAAGGGTTCCTGCTCATGCGCGTGGAGGTCGGCCTCGATCTGGTCACCTCTCAGGCGCTGCCCGGTTGGGTCACCGCCAACGGCCCCGCTGGCCAACACGTCGCCCAAGCCACCGAGGACGGCTGCAAGCGCCTGCTCATGCCATCGATGGAAACCGAGGCCCGCCTCTTCGCCAAAAAACGCGCCGATGAGACGGCCATCACCGTGTTTGCGGAAAACTTCCGCGAACTCCTGCTCGCCTCGCCGCTTGGCGAAAAACGCCTGCTCGCGCTCGACCCCGGCTTCCGCTCCGGCGTCAAAACCGTGGTGCTCGACCGCTCTGGCAAGCTGCTCCACCACACCGTCCTCTACGCCACCGCCGGCTCCAACAACCAGCTCTACGAAGCCGCCGTGGAACTCACCACGCTGGTGAAAAAATACCAGGTGGAAGCCATCGCCATCGGCAACGGCACCGCGTCGCGCGAAACCGAGGCGTTCATCAAGAAGCTCAAGCTCCCATCTGCGATCCCCGTCGTAATGGTCAACGAAAGCGGTGCCTCGATCTACTCCGCCTCCGATGTCGCCCGCGAGGAATTTCCCAACGAGGACGTCACCGTCCGTGGCGCCGTGTCCATCGGCCGCCGCCTGATGGACCCGCTGGCGGAACTCGTGAAGATCGACGCCAAAGCCATCGGCGTCGGCCAATACCAGCACGACGTCGATCAGCGCGCGCTCAAGCATTCGCTCGACGACACCGTCGTTTCCTGCGTCAACGCCGTGGGCGTGGAAGTCAACACCGCCTCGAAACAACTCCTCTCCTACGTCTCCGGCCTCAACGCCACGCTCGCCGAAAACATCGTCGCCTTCCGCAACGAAAACGGCGCTTTCAGCTCCCGCGCCGACCTCAAGAAAGTCCCGCGCTTGGGCGACAAAGCCTTCGAGCAAGCCGCCGGTTTCCTCCGCGTGCGCGGGGCCAAGCATCCGCTCGATTCTTCCGCCGTTCACCCGGAACGCTATCCGCTCGTCGAGCAAATGGCCAAGGATCTGGGCTGCACCGTCCAGGATTTGTTGGACAAGGAGGAACTCCGCAAGAAGCTCGATCTCGCCAAATACGTCGCCGCCGATGTCGGTCTGCCCACCCTGCGCGACATCGTCGCGGAACTCGCCAAACCCGGCCGCGACCCGCGCAAAGGCTTCGAGCTATTTTCCTTCCAAGACGGCGTCGAAAAACCCGGCGACCTGCAAGTGGGCATGAAACTCCCCGGCATTGTCACCAACGTCACCGCCTTTGGCGCGTTCGTCGATGTCGGCGTCCATCAGGACGGCCTCGTCCACGTCAGCCAGCTCGCCGACCACTTCATCCGCGATGCTTCGGAGGTCGTGAAAGTCGGCCAGAAAGTTAGCGTCACCGTCGTCGAGGTGGACCTCAAGCGCAACCGCATCGCGCTCTCCATGAAGGCCAAGCCCGACCTGGAAAACCGCCGCGCCGCCCCCGGCGACCGCAGCGCGCAGCCGCAACGCCCCGGCGGCCGCGATGGCCGCCCCGCCGCCGCCCCCACCAACGACTGGTTTTCCCAAGCGCTCCAGAGCGCGAAGAAGAAGTAGGGGAGGTCTGACCAACAAACGCTTCCCATTGCTAGGAAATTGCTTTCCCGGTGAAGGCCGTTGAAAGAGCCGGTGGCCGGACCGGCGGGGCGTCTTACGTCAACAATATTGCAGGAACGACTTTTGTGCAGAAAGCGGATGAAGAGGCGTTTCGAAGGGATGCGGAAAAATCCTTTTCGCCGAGAATACCCATCCGCTTCGCGGGGTCGAGAAATTGCGTCGGGGATTCCAACCCTTCATCCTTCATCCTTCATCCTTGTGTCCGACCAGCGCCAGCACTTGCGTAAGTTTGCGGACGATTCGCCCCGGCCATCGGCTCCACCCCGCTTGATCCGATTGCTAACGATTTTGCTTCCGGGGCTTCACCACGCATCCCCGCGCATCCTCCCGCAACCTCCCGCTTGCGCCCCTACCTCCAATCTGTTGGAATCCATTCACGACACCCGCTGGAATGCTGAATTCCGCCACCGGGGCCGCTTGTCCCCGTACGTCCACCCGCTCCACCACCGACTTCCCCGGCATCCGTCCCATGGCCCTGAAAAAATCCGAACTCTACTCCTCCCTCTGGCAATCCTGCGACGAACTCCGCGGCGGCATGGATGCCAGCCAATACAAGGACTACGTGCTCGTCCTCCTGTTCCTCAAATACATCAGCGACAAATACGCCGGGAAGAAATACGCCCCCATCACCATTCCGCCCGGCGCGGGGTTCTCCGACATGGCGGCGCTCAAGGGCAAGGCCTCCATCGGCGACGACATCAACAAGAAGATCATCGCCCCGCTGGCCACGGCCAATCCCCAGCTCTCTCAGGCCGACTTCGCCGACTTCAACGACGCCAACAAGCTCGGCAGCGGCAAGGAAATGGTGGACCGCCTAACCAACCTGATCGCCATCTTCGAAAACCCGGCGCTCGATTTCTCGAAAAACCGCGCGGATGGCGACGACCTGCTCGGCGACGCCTACGAATACCTGATGCGCCACTTCGCCACCGAGAGCGGCAAGAGCAAGGGCCAGTTCCTCACCCCGTCCGAGGTCAGCCTTGTCCTCGCGCTGATTCTCGGCGTCCACAAGGCCGTCATCAAACCCGACACCACCGCCTACGACCTCACCTGCGGCTCGGCCTCGCTGTTGTTGAAAATCGGCTCCATGGCCAGCCAGGGCAAAGGCATCCACATCACCCTCTACGGCCAGGAAAAGGATTCCTCCACCGCCGGTCTCGCCCGCATGAACATGATCCTCCACGACTACGCCACGGCGGAGATCAAGCAGGGCAATACCCTTTCCAACCCGCTTTTCTTCGACGGCGACGCCCTCAAGACTTTCGATTACGCCGCCGCCAATCCTCCCTTTTCCGACAAGCGCTGGAGTACGGGCCTCGATCCCGAGCACGACCCATGGCAACGCTTCCAGCCCTACGGCATCCCGCCCGCCAAGCAGGGCGACTACGCCTACCTCCTCCACATGATCCGCTCGCTCAAGAGCACCGGCAAGGGCGCCTGCATCCTTCCCCACGGCGTGCTGTTCCGGGGCAATGCCGAGGCTGTCATCCGCAAGAACCTGATCCTGCGCGGCATCATCAAGGGCATCATCGGCCTGCCCGCCAATCTCTTCTACGGCACCGGCATCCCGGCCTGCATCATCGTCATCGACAAGGAGCACGCCCAGGCCCGCAAGGGCATCTTCATGGTCGATGCCTCCAAGGGCTTCCGCAAGGACGGCCCGAAGAACCGCCTCCGCAAGCAGGACATCCACCGCTTCGTGGACACGTTCACCCGCCAGATGGAGGTGCCCGGCTATTCCCGCATGGTCCCCGTCTCGGAAATCGCCGATCCGAAGAACGACTATAACCTCAACCTGCCCCGCTACATCGACAGCACCGAGGCCGAGGACATCCAGGACCTCACCGCCCACCTGCGCGGCGGCATCCCGAACCGCGATCTCGATGCCCTCCACGCCTACTGGGACGTCATCCCCGGCGTGCGCGCCGCCCTGTTCAAGAAGGCCTACCGCTCCGGCTACAGCCAGCTCCGCATTCCGGCGGCGGACATCAAGGCCACCATCTTCGGCCACGACGAGTTCACCGCCTTCAACGAATCCGCCACCAAACTTTACACCCGCTGGAAAAAGTCCGTCACGCCACAGCTCAATGGACTGAAAGCCGGTTCCCTCCCCAAGGCCCTCATCGAGACCATTTCCGAGGACCTGCTGGAAACCTTCCACAAAGCCCCGCTGCTCGATCCCTACGACGTCTATCAGCACCTCATGGACTACTGGGAGGAAACCATGCAGGACGATTGTTACCTCATCGCCGCCGACGGCTGGGTGAAGGCCGCCCAGCCCCAGCTCATCATCGAGGACAAGAGCAAGAAGACCAAGGCCAAGCCGGACTTCGCCATCGGCAAAATGAAATATAGCGCGGAGCTTCTCCCGCCCGCCCTCATCATCGCCCGCTACTACGCCAAGGAGCAGGCCGCCATCGAGACGCTGGAAGCGGAGATCGCCGCGCTGGAGCAGGAGCTTGAGGAAATGGCCGAGGAACACGGCGGCGAGGACGGGCTCCTGGCCGAGGCGAAGAACGACAAGGACAAGCTAACCAAAGCCGCCGCCGCCACCCGCCTCAAGGACATCAAGAAAGACCCGGACGCCGCCGACGAACGCAAGGTGCTCCAAGCCTACGTGAAACTCGCCGAACAAGCGTCGGATGCTGGAGCGAAGCTCAAGACCGCCCAGGAGGAACTCACCGCCAAGGTCGCCGCCAAATACCCCAAACTCAGCGAGGACGAAATCAAGACCTTCGTCGTGAGCGACAAATGGCTCGCCACCCTCGCCGCCGCCGTGCAGGGCGAACTCGACCGCGTCTCCCAAACCCTCACCGGCCGCATCCGCCAACTCGCCGAACGCTACGCCAGCCCGCTGCCGCAGCTCACCGACGAAGTCGAACAACTCGCCGCCAAGGTGGCGCAGCACCTGAAAAAAATGGGGGTGGGGGCATGAGCGAAGCCATGAATTTCGACCAACTCGTCACCCTTTGCCAGCGCACCCATGAGGAGCTGTGCCTTCGAGCCGCACGCGTGGTGGATGCCCACCTCGTTGCCCGCAACTGGCTGTTCGGCCGTTACATCACGGAATTCGAACAAAAGGGGGCGGACCGTGCCGAATACGGTGCCCGGTTGCTCGGCAGTTTGGCGGACCGCCTCAAGCCATTGAAAATCAAAGGCAGCTCCGTCACCCGGCTCAAACTCTACCGCTCGTTCTACCGAACTTTCCCAATTGGTCCGACACTGTCGGACCAATCCGGGGCACTTCTTCCGCAGCCTTTGGAAAAAAGCCCGACGGCGTCGGACCTTTTGATCTCTGGCGAGCTGCAGATTCCGCAGACCCTGTCTGCGGATTTGCTGGACCGCTTCCCCCTCGGCTGGTCCCACTACGTCGAACTCCTCACCATCGATTCCCCCGACGAGCGCCGCTTCTACGAAATCGAGGCCGCCGCCAACCAGTGGACCGTGCGCGAACTCCAGCGCCAGATCGCCAGCAGCCTTTACCAGCGTCTCGCGCTCAGTCGCGACAAAGACGAAATCCGCCGCCTCGCCACCGAGGGCCAGGTCGTGGAAAAAGCCGCCGATCTGATCAAGAACCCGCTCGTCCTGGAGTTCCTCGGCCTCGACGAACGCCCGCACTACTCCGAGGACGAGCTGGAATCCGCCATCATCGAGCAACTGGAATCCTTCCTCCTCGAACTCGGCAAAGGCTTCCTCTTCGAGGCCCGCCAGAAACGCTTCACCTTCGACAATGATCATTTCCACGTCGATCTCGTCTTCTACAACCGCCTGCTCCGCTGCTACGTCCTCATCGACCTCAAGCGCGACAAGCTCACCCATCAGGACCTCGGCCAGATGCAGATGTATGTGAACTACTTTGACCGCCACGTGAAACTACCGGACGAACTCCCCACCATCGGCATCGTCCTCTGCCACCGCAAGAACGACGCCCTTGTCGAACTCACCCTGCCGCCGGACGCCAACATCTTCGCCTCCAAATACCAGCTCTACCTCCCCTCCAAGGAGGAATTCAAAGCCCGCCTCGAACAAATCACCCAAGAACTGGAAGGAGGCGAAACCTCATGAATCCCGGCTGTTCCACCTTAGCACCAACGGTGCGTCCTATGACAGCCCAGGGCATCGCCCTGGGTCATCGTGACAACAGGTCCCAAGCCCTGAAGGGGCGACCCAAAACCGCGTGCCGCCACATAGCCCCCGCCCGTGAATGCCTCTTCCCTTCATCCTTCATCCCTCAACCTTCATCCTTACCATGACTCCTCCCGGCTACAAACAAACCGAGGTCGGCGTGATCCCGGATGACTGGGATGTTGTAAAACTTGGCGATCTGATCGAATACACCAAGGGATACCCTTTTCGGTCGGACGAGTATGCGAAAGATGGAGTTAGAATAGTTAGGGTTAGCGACACGAGCTACGATTCAATTTTAGAGGAGAATCCAATTTTCATTCCTGAGAACAAAGCTAGGCAATATGCAAAATGGAGATTGAGAACCGATGATCTCATTATTTCCACTGTTGGTTCCAAGCCGCCGATGTATGACTCGATGGTAGGCAAGGTAATACTCATCTCGCAGCAGAATGAAGGAGCGCTACTGAACCAGAACGCGGTGCTCATTCGGGACAAAAAGAAACGGGCTTACGTTCAACAGATTCTTCTCACTCACTGCCGCTCCAAACGGTATTTGACATGGATCGAATCAATCTTTCGGGGTAACGCGAATCAGGCCAGCATAACTCTAAAGGAACTTTTCGAGTTTCCGGTTCCGTTTCCGGATACGGATGTCGAGCAACGCGCCATCGCCACGGCCTTATCGGACGTGGACGCCTTGCTCGCCGCGCTGGACCGGCTCATCGCCAAGCAGCGCGACCTCAAACAGGCCGCCATGCAGCAGCTCCTCACCGGCCAAACCCGCCTCCCGGGATTCACGGGAAAGTGGGAGACGAAGCGACTGGGGGAGATTGCTGAAATGGGAAGCGGCGGAACGCCTCCATCGTCAGTCTCTTCATACTACGACGGAGACATCCCATGGGTTTCGATTTCAGACATGACCAGCGGCGGCAAGGTCATTATGAGCACCGACCGAAATTTGACTCGTTCCGGTTTCACCAACAGCGCGGCACAGATGTTTCCCGTTGGAACAGTGCTTTACGCGATGTATGCGTCGCTCGGCGAGTGTAGCGTCGCCGGGATTCCCCTTTGCACCAGTCAGGCCATTCTCGGAATTCGACCTAAAGATCGGCTCGATGGTGAATTCCTCTACTATTACCTCACATCGCTAAAGGCTTTCGTGAAGTCGCTGGGACAACAAGGAACTCAGTCCAATCTTAACAAAGGGATGGTCCAGGATTTCCGCCTTTCCCTCCCACCGCTCCCCGAACAAACCGCCATCGCCACCGTTCTCTCCGACATGGACGCGGAGCTGGCGGCGCTGGAGCAGCGGCGGGACAAGACCCGCGCCCTCAAGCAGGGCATGATGCAGGAACTCCTCACCGGAAGGACGAGATTGGTATGAACATTTCAAACCAGCCCACAGAAGCTTTCGGAGCTACGCGGGATTTCATTTCCAGTCTCTCAGAATCTTGGCTTCCCATCCGGCAATCCGATATCGATCGGAACAATCTTGAAAGCCACCATTACAATCCCCTCCGGTCGATCACGATCAAGGAAACCGACCACAGCCGTATCCTCGGCGAGCTTCTGAAACCCGATGGAAGCCACGGTAAAGGCACTCTGTTTCTGGATTCCTTCCTGAAACGGATTGGCATCACCCCGGTGGATGGCAAGTGGATCGTCACGGTAGAATCAGACCGCATTGACATCCTCTTACGCCGCGAAAGCCCTCCCAGCGTGGTGATCATTGAGAACAAATCGTGCAAAGCCTCCGACCAGCCTGGGCAGCTATACCGCTATTGGTTTCGGCAGATTTTCATGAGATACCCCAGTCTCCGTTACGACGAGGAGGGAATTTGGGAACGCTTCCGGATCATCTACCTCCCTCCTAGTGGATACACCCGGCCGGCCGAAAGCAGCCTATTGCGCCCCGGAGATAAAATCTACGCGAAATGCGACTACCATCAACTGCCCCAGACGATTCTTGATTGCCGATCCTTCGCCGCAGATGTGGCAGATTGGCTCAATGAATTGGTGGCAACCGAATCAGATTGCAGCCACCGTCTACGCACATTTCTCAATCTTTATGCGCAAATCTGGAGACTCTGAATGCCATGAAAGAATATCTTACTAAAAAAGCCGCTGATTGGTTCGACAATCTGGAAGCATGGAACTCATTCTTGGAACTGACTCCTCTGATCTATGACATCGAAGAACATTGGTTCAATGAAGCAACCGAAGTCCTGCGAAAATATTTTTCCGACAATCCATGTCCTGGATGGTCTTTCTTGGCATGGGACGGGCTTAAACGCGATACTTGGTGGTTCCTCGAAGAATTCGGTCGCGATTCTGTCGGGATCGGATACGGATGGAGGTATCACCTTTGCTTCGGAGTGGCATCTGGGAATCGCGTGGATCGGACAGCATTGGTTGATGCACTTGGGCAAGAGACCTTTCGGCCTCTGGTCGATGCCTTCGGGCGAAAAGATCCTCCCGAATATTCTTTTCCGCTGGAACAGTATGGAGACTTTTTCTTTGAGACCGAGAACGACGGCAATGTGACCGGACACGAACTCGCTTGGTGCGCCGGTCACAGAACCGATTCTTTCGTCAAACAAGCCGCAGCCAAAATCGAGACTATTGCTCGGAACCCAGTAATCACCGAGCTGTTACGCAAGCTCAATCAGCAACTCCTCACGGCTGCCGCAATTCCGCCAACCCATGAATGCTGAAGGCGAAATATTCGATCCCCTCTGGGACTACTGCACCGCCAACAACCGTCTGGTGCCGATGCCTCCGCAGTGGAATGAACTCTATGGCATGCTCAAGCACACGCGGCAATTCCCGTCCGGCGGCTGGGAGCCGCCGCTGCCGCTCATCCTGGCGGCATGGCACCACTCCATGCCCATCGAAAAGCAGCTCCGGTTTCAAGATCATCTGCGGTGGGCCGAGGCGCAGAATCAACTCCCCGAAATTGCCACGTTTCTCCGTTCGCTCCCGGAAGATCAATGGTGCCACTTTGGGCAAATCTGATAGACCACTATGAATACCCCAGCCTCCAAACCAAATACTCCCTCTTCATGGCAATTCCAGCAGTTGGCGAAGGCCTGTCTTGATGCGGCCAACGCCGGTTACGCAGAGTGCCGTGAAAGGGATGCCAGTTCGCGCCCACTTACGCGGGACAATGAAGCAACCTTTATGTCAATCACGATAGCTTTTCTCTACTTTAGGGCGATTGAACTCTCTCTCAAAGCAGCAATACGAGCAAGGAACTTGGCATCTGCAAGTGCAATACGTTCCCCAAAAAAACTCGGTCACGACTTAAAGAGACTGCTCGCCTGCGCGACCTCACAGGCTCCCAACAAGCCCTCATACTCACTGTCTGATCTCGGACTAACTGCTCAAAGCAAGGATTTTATCGAACGATACTCAGATGACTACGCCAACAAGTGGTTCGAGTATCACTTCGGCCCAAACGATATTCCGCCGCTGGTCCACCTTCAGCAAGTTTCCAGCCCGATCGTAATGGCAATAAAGCCTATCGCCCAAACACTCCTTCCTCCATCGATGTGACAAGACCGCCCCATCCCACGATGAACCCCATCGGCAAACCCGAACGCGAAACCCAGGACCGGATCATCGCCATGTTCCGCGACGAGCTGAATTACCGCTACCTCGGGAATCGCTCGGATCGGACAAAACAACAGCAACATCGACGAGGAGCTACTGGCCGCCCACCTGATCAAATCCGGCTACACGCTGGATCAGATCGGCCGCGCCATCCACCAGTTGCGGGTGGAGGCGGAGAACCCGAACCGCAGCCTCTACGACAACAACAAAGCGGTGTATTCCCTGCTTCGCTATGGCGTCCCGGTGAAGATCGAAGCGGGCAAAGTGACGGAAACCGTCCGGCTTATCGATTGGGAGCACCCGGAGAACAACGACTTCGTGATCGTTGAGGAGGTCACCTTGCACGGCGGTCACGAGCGCAGGCCGGATCTCGTGCTCTACGTCAATGGCGTCGCTGTGGCTGTGATCGAACTCAAGAAGAGCAGCGTCTCCATCAGCGAGGGCATCCGCCAGTTGCTTTCCAATCAGTCGAAGGAGTTCAACGAGTGGTTTTTCACCACCGTGCAGATCGTGTTCGCGGGCAGTGACTCCGAGGGACTCAAATACGGCACCATCAGGACCGAGGAAAAGATGTTCCTCCGCTGGAAGGAGGACGAGGCGGACGACTCATGTTTCAAGCTCGACAAGTATCTCCTGAAAATGTGCCGCAAGGACCGGCTCATCGAGCTGATCCACGACTTCGTGCTCTTCGATGGCGGCATCAAGAAACTGCCGCGCGTGCACCAGTATTTCGGCATCAAGGCCTCCCAGGAGCGGCTCATCAAATATCTCGGCGGCATCATCTGGCACACCCAGGGCAGCGGCAAGAGCATCGTCATGGTGCTGCTCGCCAAGTGGATTCTCGAAAACCTGTCCAACGCCCGCGTGCTCATCCTCACCGACCGCGACGAGCTGGACAAACAGATCAAGCGGGTCTTTGAGGACTCCGGCGAGGAGATCCACCGCACCAGCAGCGGCCGGGACCTGATGACACAGCTTGGCCAGGCCAAGCCGCGCCTGCTCTGCTCGCTGATCCACAAATTCGGCCGCAAGGGCGTGGATGACTTCGATGCCTTCATCAAGGAGCTGAAGCAGCAGGCGTGTCCCGCCGTCGGCGAGTTGTTCGTCTTCGTGGACGAGTGCCACCGCACCCAGAGCGGCAAGCTGCACAAGACGATGAAGGCCCTGTTGCCGGGCGCCGTGTTCGTCGGCTTCACCGGCACGCCGCTGCTCAAGATGGACAAGGGAACCACCCTGGAGGTGTTCGGTTCCTACATCCACACCTACAAGTTCAAGGAGGCGGTGATCGACGAGGTCGTGCTCGATCTGGTCTATGAGGCCCGTGATATCGAGCAACAACTCGGCTCGCAGGATAGGATCGACGAATGGTTCGAAAAGAAGACCAAGGCGCTCAACGAATGGCAGAAGGCAGCCCTCCGGGAGCAATGGGGAACGATGCAAAAGGTGCTCAGCTCCCGTTCGCGCATGCAACGGGTGGTTGACGACATCGTCTTCGATTTCGGTGTAAAACCCCGCCTCATCAGCCAGCGCGGCAACGCCATGCTCGTGGCATCCAGCATTTACGAGGCGGCTCGCTACTACGAACTGTTCCGGAAAACCCCGTTCAAAGGGTGCTGTGCCGTCGTCACCTCCTACAACCCGCAAGCCCTGGATGTCACCAAGGAGGAAACCGGCGCGAACACGGAGACCGAAAAACAGTTTCTCTACAATCTCTACACCGATCTCCTCAAGGAGGTGAAACCCAAGCCCGGCAAGTCCAAGACCGAAACCTACGAGGACGAGGCCAAGCGCCTGTTCATCGGACAGCCGGCCAACATGAAGCTGCTCATTGTGGTGGACAAACTGCTCACCGGCTTCGACGCGCCGAGCTGCACCTATCTCTACATCGACAAGTCGATGCAGGACCACGGCCTGTTCCAAGCCATTTGCCGCACCAACCGCCTCGACGGCGACGACAAGTCCTTTGGTTACATCGTGGACTACAAGGACCTGTTCAAGAAGCTGGTCAACGAGAAGGGCACCGGCGCGCTTCAGGTCTATTCCGCCGAACTTGACCAGAGCGCGGGCGGAGCGTCGCCCGACGTTCTCATGCAGGATCGCCTCAAGAAGGGCCGCGAGCGTCTCGACCAGGCGCTGGAAACCGTAGAGCTGCTTTGCGCTCCCGTGGAACCTCCAGCCGTCCAGCCAAACCGCGAGCTGGCATTCATCCACTACTTCTGCGGCAACGTGGAAATTCCCGAGGAGCTCAAATCCCACGAGCACCAGCGCTTCGCCCTCTACAAGGCCGTGGCTACTCTGCTGCGGGCCTACGCCAACATCGCCGACGACATGCCCCAGGCGGGCTACAAGGAAACCCAGATCGCCAAAATCAAAGCCGACGTCACCCGAGCGGTCGATCTTCGCGAGCTTATCCGCCTCGCCAGCGGCGAAACCATCGATCTCAAAGCCTACGAGGCCGACATGCGCCACCTCATCGACACCTACATCGAGGCCCGCGATCCGAAGAAGATTTCCGCTTTCGATGATATGGGCCTGCTGGAAGTGATCGAGCGCAGCGGTCTGGCCGATGCCATCGCTCAAATGCCCGGCGCGATGCGCAAGAACAAGGATGCCGTTGCCGAGACCATCGCCAACAACGTCCGCAGCAAGATCGTCAAGGAGCACCTCAATGATCCGGCATTCTACGATAAGATGTCCGCGCTGCTGAAGGAGATCCTCGATGATTTGAAGGCGAAGCGCATCAGTTACGAGAAATTCCTCAAGCGGATCGCCGAGGAGGTCATCAAGCCGGTGCAAAAAGGGACTGGAGCGGACACCCCCAAGGAACTCGACACGCCGGCGAAGCGTGCGCTCTTCAGCAATCTGCCTGCTTCAAATGACTCTGCGGCAGTGCGAAACATGGATATCGACCCACGCCTCGACCTGGCGCTCGCGATCCATGACGCCGTGAAGAACTCACGCCCCGACAATTGGCGCGGCAACGTGGCCAAGGAGAATCTCATCAAACAGGCGCTGCTGCCCGTGCTCGCCTTCGACGAGGATGAAGTGGAACGCATCTTCCCCGTCATCATTGCCCAAACCGAATACTGATGTCCTCCCAGCAGATCCAACTCGGCGAAATGCCCGTGGACGTGGTCCGCAAGGACATCAGGAACGTCCATCTCAGCGTTCATCCGCCGACCGGTCGCGTGACCATCGCCGCGCCATCGCACATGAGCTTGGACAGCATCCGCGTCTTCGCCATCACCAAGCTCGGCTGGATCCGCCAGCAGCAGAAGAAGATGCGGGAGCAGGAACGCGAAGCCCCGCGTGAATTCCTCGAACGCGAGAGCCACTACGTCTGGGGCAAGCGCTACCTCCTCCACGTCACCGAGGCCGACGCCCCGCCGTCCATCCAACTCCACCACAAGCGCATGATCCTCCGGGTGCGGCCGGGAACCAGCCGGGAGAAATGCCAGGCGCTTGTGGAAGAATGGTATCGCCACCAAATCCGCGAAGCCGTATCACCGCTCATTGAACGCTGGGAAAAACGCCTCGGCGTCAAGGTGGACCGGATCTTCGTCCAGCGCATGAAAACCAAGTGGGGCAGTTGCAACCCTTCAACCCACAGCATCCGCCTCAACACCGACCTCGCCAAAAAGCCCCCCGAGTGCCTCGAATACCTCGTCGTCCACGAACTCACGCACCTGCTGGAGCCCACGCACAACGCCCGCTTCATCACGCTGATGGACCAGTTCATGCCCAAGTGGCAATCCCACCGCCAGTCCATCAACCGCCTGCCCGTACGGCATGAGAGCTGGGGATACTGAGTTTGCGTGTGCGAAGAACCGAAAACACGACCTAACAAACACCTTGCATCTAACATGCTGAGATCACCGAAATGTAGCAAAGTGTCTACGGTTGGTGTTTGCGCCGGTTTGGCGGACTCGATATCTCAGTCATAAATCACTGATTAACCATGGCTCCGGCGGTTGGGATCGAACCAACGACCTAGTGATTAACAGTGACTCGTTCTGGTAGATTTATAGGCTTATTTGCAACGTGTTACGCATTCAATATTGACAAAGTGCAAGTTTAGTGCAACTTTGATTTTCTATGAGCGCGAAGAAAAAAGTCAAAGGAGCTTGGTCGGTTCTGAAACCGAAGTCGATGAAGAATGGTGGCTGGATGGTCAGCCTGGGGATGGTTGACGGAAAGAACGTCCGCCGAAAGTTCAAGACCAAGGACGCTGCTCAGGAATTCTGCAACACCGAGAATGAGACCAAAAAGAAGGACAGTAAAATGCCGGTCGGCGCGGATGGCGCGTTGGTCGCCGAATGGATGGCTATGGATGCCGAACTGAAGGAGGCTGGCGTTGATAGCCTCCTAGCGGCCGGCCGGCGGGTGCTCAAGGACGCGAAGGCGGTTAAGCAAACAGGCAGCGCAAAGCAGTGCTTCGACGCCTGTCACACAGCGCTCACAGGAAAGCGCCGGGGAAAATATCTCGCCGACCTCAGAAATCGCTGTGGTCGCTTCATGCGGTATTTTGGCCAGAACCGGCCCGTGCTGGAAATCACCCCGGAAGTGATCGAGGCGTACTTGAAAACCCTAAAAAATACCGGCGACTTTAAAACCATTTCAGCATGGCTTGGCTGGGCGGCCCGCAACCGCTGGCTTCCAAGCAATCCATGCCAGGGGCTGAAGCCGGAAGAGACTCCCCAGGCCAATGTGGTGATACTTTCAACTGTTGAATCCTCGCGGATGCTCAAGGCTGCCGTTTTGAGTGAGAACTGGGATGTATTGGCAACGGTCGCTATCTCTCTTTTTGCCGGACTTCGGCCGGAAGAATTTCGCAAGCGGGCAAAAGGAGAAGCGCCTGCGGACCTGCTCTGGGATGATGTTAAAGATGGCCACCTGTCAATCCGACCGGAACTCTGCAAGAACGGTCGCCGCTCCGGCAAGGGCCGGACTGTTTTGATAGAGCCGGTATTGAAGGACTGGATAGATTTCATTCGCGTCAAGAAAGGAGGAATTCTTAGTGGCAGGATCCAGCCTAGCAACTGGAAGAAGATCTGGGAGAGTTGGAGACATGACCACTGGTTGGATGCCGACAAGAAACCCAGGCCATGGGGTAAAGACCAATTGCGCCACACCTTCGGAAGTTACCATTTGGCTCGTGGAAAAAACCTTGGCGAAACCTCATTCATCATGGAGAATTCTCCGAAGGTGCTGAAGAAGCACTATTGGAACTGGGAGACACTTGGAAGCCAGGCGGCCATGTATTGGGCTCTCACTCCAACCCAGGTTTTGGAAACCCCAAAACGTGATAGTGCAAGCCGTACAAACTCAATAGCAGGGAAGGAACCAATCGTTGAAGCGCTTTGAATCACCCAAATCCAGGATTTGATGGAGCCAGCAGCACCTCTCAGTGGATGTCGATCCGTTCTGGCAATGTCCTAGAATTCACGTTGTCCGTGATTCCGATATCAAGCGGGTTTTCTGCAATACTTCTTTGGTGGACTCTCACTCCTACTCAGGTTTTGGAAACCCAAGAACTTGATATTACAAACCACACAAGCCCAAAGGCACGGAAGGCACCACGCGCTGAAGTGCATTGAATCACCCAAATCCAGAATTTGATGGATTCAAGCGTGGAGTTCTTTGCGTTTACCGCTACGGCTGCGTCACTTCGATCCGACCGAAGCATCTCTCGCCATTGATCCGTTCTGATCGCACGACTCGCTCCCATCCGTCGCCGTTAGGTTCTACCATTTCGTTCCCTGCCATCGGCACAAATGAACCTTCTTTGAGGGTCGCTGATCGCATTGCAGTATAAATCAATGAGCTTCCAGCCCGTCGGGCATATTCCACTTGTAGCATCGTGCCGTCGCCGTCGACCGCAGCGGAAAAGTGCGGCAAATTCCCTGGTTGTCCGGCCGCTGTGGCTTGATACGGAATGGCTCCGTCAATACCGAAGGCATACTTCAACAGGTTCTCGATACCGTCGCCAAGCGGAGCCGTCATGGGTAAGGCGTCCAATCCGGCTAGGCCGGCTGTTTCGGTCCACGCATGGAATTCCAGGATCGGACCGACATCGAGCACGTAGGGTTCGCGCCCGGTTGCTTGCGTCACCGCGCTGAAAAACAGGTTTTTTCCGGCCAGTACCAGTTGGCTCGGTGCCGACCCGCCCGAACCGGGAACTATATCAGCCACTAACTGTGTGCCGGCCTCAGTCCCGTCAGTGACCCACAATTCCTCGCCGCTGACGCCGTCGTTGGCTTGAAAAAACACCACTCCACCCACCGCCTTCAGGTTGACGGGGGCGGAGCCCATGGGCCCTGGACGGATGTCGCGCACCATCACGGTGCCCGCTGTCGTGCCGTCGCTGCGCCAAAGTTCGTCCCCGTGCGTCCCGTCGTTCGCCACAAAGAACAAAAGTGTGCCGCAGGCTGTCACATAGGGGTCCGCCGGAAAACCGAAAGGATAGTCCTTGCCGCTTGCTCCGATCTGCCGGACCAATTGGGCCTGCCCGTCCTGCGCCATCCACAGCCGCAATCCGTTAGTGCCTTGCTCTTCAAAAAAGAACAAACGGTTCCCGGCGGCCACCAGCGGATAGACGCTGCCCGGCCCCTGCCAGCCGCTTACCAGCACGGTCCCCGATTCCGAGCCATCGGTCCTCCATAGCCGGAATCCCGCGCCGCCATAGGCTTGGAAATACGCATCGTTTCCGACCTTCGTAAACCACATTGGACTCGATCCCTGAGTCCCGGGGATGAGGTCCTTGACCAACCGGGTTGTTTCCCCATCGGTCCACCATGGTTCGTCGTCATACCCGGAACCTGCGGCTTCGAACAGCAGACCGTTGCCCAGCGAAACAAGATGACTGCCTGCCTTGTCCTTCACCTTTACCGCGTTATCGCCATCGGTGATCCACAGTCCATTTCCCGCGCCGTCGTCCGCCGTGAACGCCATCCGCTCGCCAAAAGCGGTCAATCTATCCACGTATGCCGAGCCGCTGCCGGGATTGATATCACGGATCATCGCCGTGCCGCTTGGCCCGCTCCGCCACAGTTCATTGCCATGCACACCGTCGTTGGCTACGAAAAATAGATTCCCGCCTGCCGTTATGAAACGTGTCGGTTCAGAATCCTCCGGGCCTGGCCGGACGTCCGCCAGCATCCGGGTTCCCGTTGCGGTGCCGTCACTCCGCCACGGTTCGTCACCGGCGATGCCATCGTTGCCGTTGAACACCAGTTCGTCATTCCAAGCCGCCACGCCACCTGGCTCGATCCCAGTCATCCCGTCCTTCGTTCCCTTCAGATCCCGAACCATGCCGGTCCCGTTAGGAGTGCCATCGCTCGACCACAGCTCGAACCCGGTCTGCCCGTCGTTCCCTTGGAAGAAGAGAGTTCCTCCCTCTGCCATCAAGCCCGGCGACCCATAAGCGGTTGCGGGCGTCATCACCTGCTTGATGGGCTGCGTCCCGGCTTCGGTGCCATCACTCCGCCAAAGAACCACTCCACCTTCATTGCGGAGGAAGAACAGAGTTTCGCCGTTGGCTACGAGCGTCGTCGGTTCCACCCCGTCCTGCCAGGCTTTCACCGGCCATGCATGTTCACCATCGCTGGCCCACAAGCCGCGTCCGGCGACCCCGTCGTCTGCGGTGAAATAAAGTGCCCCCCCGCACCAAGTCAGCTCCGCGGGAAATGATGACGGCTCTCCTGCCGAAATATCACAGACCCGCCGGGTGATCGTTCCGTTGCTGGTCCACAGTTCGACCCCCGCCTCCGGTTCCTTGGACACGAAAAACACCCGGCCACCTCGCGCTGTAAGTCGATCCCCTTCTATTGCCCCGTATGGAATCGTGGCGATCATCGCCGCCACGCCGTCAAACCACGACCACAGCTCCTTGGCACTCCCACGGTTCAGCGTGAACCACAAGCGGCCGTTAGCTCCAGCCATCGAAACGATCCGCGCCCCGGCCCCGAGGTCGGCTAGTCTAGCGGTTTCCGCCTGCGTCCCGATGGAACGCCACAGTTCACGGTCCAGGTTTGAGAAGAACAAACCGCCATTCATTTCGGTGTGCAGCTTGGAATAACCGAAGGGCCGGTAAACCGGAAAGAAGCCTTCGACCGGATTCAAGAGGAAGGTGCCGCCCGCCGTGCCGTCGCTCCGCCACAGACTCACGCCGAGAAAGCTTGAGCTAGTTGAGAAATAGAGCAGCCCACCAGCTGCCACCGGATGCAGCGGTGTGAAGTCTGAGAGTTCCGGGGCTGGCTCAGCAGCCATCACGGTATTGTCCCCGTCGCTGCTCCAGAGGGCGACGCCATGCTCGCCGTCATCCGCAAAAAAGAACACCCGTGTGCCGACCGCGCGCAGCATGTACGGTTGTGAACCCGACTGGCCGACCCGTAGATCTTTCACCAGCCTCGTTCCGGCTTCCGTGCCGTCAGTTACCCAAAGTTCCCGACCGTAGACACTGTCCTCCCCGGTGAAAAATACCCGCCCGCCAACTGCCACCATTTCAGTCGGATACGCGCCGATTCTCTCCGTCTGCTGATTCACGTCTGCAATCAGCCGTGGCGCGGCTTCTCCGGCCATCGGCACCATTGCGATCAGCCCGATGACACAAACCAATCTCAAGTCGAACCACAGCCGCCCCGTAGCAGCAGTATGTCCCGCGAATCGTGGGTATGGTGGTGGGAGTTCTTTCATCTGCCTTACATTCCGCCAGAAAGTATCAGCCGAACTTTGGCCTGGCAACATCAGTGATAGGAAATGCCAAAACGAATGCCGGGGGGCCGGCTAGCTGGTGGTGGTGAGAATGTCGCAGGGGTAGATGGCGATTGGTTTCGCGGTGGAGTTACCAATGGGCACCTACGCGGTCGACTTGAGTGCGGTAGCCGCGAATGGAGTTCAAGGCGAGAATAGACCTATTCGTAACCGTGCTTTGTTTTGTATTCGTCAAAGGTTGAATAGTTAGGATGCCCTTTTGATCGATTGATTCGGCCGAGACGGGTGTTGTCGATTCGCCCTTGCAAGTAGTTTGTTAGCTTCAAGAAGCTTTCAATAGGAATGAGATCCCATTTCGCTCCAAACATCTTCTTGATGTTCGCATAAATAGCTGGGTAACTGAAGGTCCTTCCCGGTTGATCCGAAGCAAACTCATGATACCGATCAACGAGGTGCTTGGCATAGTTGCGGTGTGCGAGGCTGGATGCGATCGCTCCCGTTGGTGGCTGGATGTTTGGGGACTTCCCGGACTTGCCAACATTCACTGTCTTCGCGTGGATGGTATCAGCCCTTCCAATATTCACTTCGCTCCCGGGTGCGATGTAAATGAGCCGGTAGCTCTCGAGGACCTTCATCGCCTGCTCCGCCTCTGTCTTTGAGAGTTCAATGCTTCCCTTCTGTTCATGGATCACCTTGATTTCCTGAAGCAGTTCGACGCCATACTTCTTCGGGTCGGAGTCAATGACCTTGCTGTGACGAGAACAAAGCAGGATGAGATTTTCGAAGGAATGCCGTTCCTCGTCGGTTTGCTTTGAATCGTAACGTGGCCCGCCCCGGCTCCTTGCCTTGATATGGCAGACGATTCCGGTAACAATTCCGCTATCCTCGACGATTGGCAGGTCACACTGAGGAAACGCGCATACGTTTCTTGAGAAGGCAAAGAGCCGCTTGATGGTGGTAGGCTTGGGTTCGCTCATAGACTGACCTTGTTCATTTTACAGATGGGGGAGGAAAGCCGGGAAACGGAGGTGGAGGGACAACGGTCCATGATTCCAGCCCAAACAGAACCAAGGTATGGGCGGCATGGACAGCGAGTCTAGCATGCCGGGGAAGGACAAGATATGGACGAGCTTCCCGACCATGAGCACTGCTGTCGTGATTTCGAAGAAGAGAGACTCCATCCACCACGGCGAAAAATCCGGAGAAGATTCGTTTCATCCCTTCATCGGTTGCGTGGGATGGCGCGAACCCTATGTGGTCCGCTACCAGCTTCCAGAGATTCTTCGCCGTTTGGTCGCTCGGGGCAGGAATCCCGGCCTGCTGGAGATAAACGCGGCAAAAGGCCTCGAGGATTGCACAAGCCGCTGTGATCGCCGCCGGAGGGTCTTTTTCAACGAACGCTAAAGCACGTTCAAATTCCTTATCAATTTCGGGGATGGCACGCTGGCGGAGTAAATCATCCAACGAGCGGGTCGGAACAGATGTGCCAGCGCCGTGAATGACTCCGCCCCGGTTGTACGCGAGGCCATGATCGGCCAGAATCTTTGAAATCTTAACCCTGCCTTCCGGGTTGCGACCGCCGTCGCCGTCCATGTATGCCTCGATCAACCGGCCCACGATTGCCGCAATGTCGGCAGGACGCGCCTCCGCCTCACGCGTGACCCACATCGTGATCTTGTCAGAGCAGTTTCCATCCGGGGGGTCGCCACGCAGTCCACTTTCATAGCACCGCGCCTCAATCACCCGATGGGAGTAGTAATGTTCCCCTAGGGCTTCTCCGATGACTCGTGCGATTCCTCGGGAAATTGGTGATGTCATGGTGATGTGGTATAAATGGTCCTTCTGGATGGGGATTTCTGTGGAACTGGTCCCGGAGCGATGTTGCCTTGAAGCGGAAAGGTTGGCCAGCGATTTGTGGGGGATTACCTCATGGCTGAAGGCGGTTCATGGAACGCGTTAGAATCGGTGCATCACGGGTAGATTAGGGGAAATTTGCACCCGAAGCATACCCAGAAGGCATCCGCCATCACGTTTTTCAGACGTGACTTTCGATAAAACAAATAAAGAAAAAATGCTTGCGTATTTTTCGAATACGGCTGAGAATTCCCGCCGCATGCTCTTTTTTTGGACATCGCCCGAATGCCTGCCACCTGTTAGCTGCTTGAGTTTCGTGAGTTCCACGGAAATCAAGATAGCGACCGGCGGGCCTTCCGTGTTGTCTGAAATCGTCGGAGTGTGCCGTGCTCGGCAATGGTTAACCGCCATATCTTGGCACCGCAAAAGGGCCGTCTTGGGCGCTTATTTAAAGCACACCCGCGCAGTTTGGCAGCTACGCTCAATGGGAACCCAAGCGCCAGCCATGGTGACACAGCCCCCCGCGCAAGGCGACTACGGGGGAGATCTGGTCCCATGGAGAGCGCCAATGCGGCGCCTTGAAAGAATCTGACCAATACGGCCACCATGGCCCTCGTCTTTATACTGTAATTGAGGCCGCACAGTACCTCGGATGTTCCGAGCGAAAATTGAGGGACGAAATCAAAGCCGGCATCATCACCTACCGGGATCCGCCGCAAGGCCTCCGTTTTGCCGAGGTGGACCTGTTGGACCGCCTCCGGCCAAAAGGCGGACCTGGTGCCAAAAAAGGAGTCAAGGACCCACTGATGGCGCGTCCTGTTAGACGATCCCCCGTGACCACATCCCACACCGGAAACATTGTGCAAGACGTTTCCGGATCAACGCCCGCGTGCGTGCTGTCCATGACCTTCGTCGTGGTATTCGCCAACCAGAATACAGGTTTCCACGTCATGGAGGTGCAAAGCCGTTGACGGGATGATGTGGCGCATTTCGGGTGCCGGGTTGCTCCGCCTTTTCCAGTATTATTTCCGGAACCAAACATAAAAGATTTAAACCAGACATATGAAAACGCAACAAATGAAAGGCAAGGTTTTCGCACAATTGCTGGAGGCTGATCCCGAACAAACGATCCGGCTTCACGTCGCGGAATTCACCTACCTGCAGAAATGTATTTACTGCCATCTTTGGCCCGAATTAATGATGATGTGGGCAACAACCTTTCTTGATGCGGAACAGATCGCCTACATTTGCCGTCGGGATCCCAGCTTTGCCCTCGGCTATATTGGCTATCTTCTTGATCCGGAATTGTTTGACGAATGTGTTGAGCTGTGCCCGGCAAGCGGCCTGAGGCGAGTGTTGGCTAGGCTCTCGGACCGCCAGTTCGACAGGTGCGTTAGAGCTTGTCCCGCGGTGGCACTATCTAACAAAGGCGCAACACGTCGGCTAACAAAGAAACAATATGCTTACTGTGTTCGAATTTGCCCAGCCGAAGCGCTGGAATGTACACCTTGGCTGTTAACCAAGAAGCAAATCGAATACTGTGTTCAAAGGTGTTTTGATAAAGCGCTGGATTTCGTGCCGCATCGCCTATCTCCAGCACAATTGAGATATTGTAGCAGCAAAGATCCGCAGACTACGATCGAGAAAGCAGGCTACTGGATCCCACATGACTTGATTGCTGATCTTTATCAGTATTATCCGGTGTTGATGTTGCGCTGTGTTCGCGGTCGTCTATCAGGTCCACAGCGGAGATACTGCATATCCACTGATCCGTGGAAAATCCTGGTGAATGATCCAGATGTACTACAAGATGATGAACTCGACGCCTTGGTATCGGACTTCCGACTTGAAGTTAGAGAATTAATCAAATCGAACCCATGTCACTATCTGGTCACACTCCTAGCATACAGTTTGAAGATACTTGACCATGAGACCAAGAGCCTGGTGAGTTGGGCCATCGAACATCAAAGATAGTTAGGCGTATGGAGAACCCTAGGCCGAGAAAGAGCGTTCTCCTGCCTAAGTTGACGCGAATGGGCAACGGCCTGCATGCGTATGAGTTCGTCGTCGGTTCAGTTATGGCTCGGCTTGAGGTGGACTCCGAAGTCCGGCCACGCGGTGGCTAGATTAAGCTATGGTGGAGTGGGCGCGTGAGAAAGTTCGGAGTTTGATGATGCGGATGAAGTCGGCGATTTGTATGGAGGGTTATTCACAGGCCCGGCCGACGAGAATGGGTCACCAAACTCGTCGGAGGAGGCCGGAGTCTGTGAACAACCCAGTGGTCATGCGGCATCCAGCGTTGTCGCCTCAAGCGCATCCTAAGGCTCGCAGGGTGGCCGCCATCGACCGGTCCGTGCAACACTCGTTCATCCTGGAGTTCGACGGCGTGAGGCAACGGGTGAAAACGCTAAAGATCATGAGCCAAACCAGCCGCCGGGTAGTACCGCTGCTTGAGGGCCTACCCCCAAGCTCCCCGAGCTTTTCGCATTGGGCCAAGGGGCACCTGGCTCGCCACAGGCAGGGGCCGCGACGGGACGATTCCACCTCACTGCGGCACTGAAACAATGCTCCTTTGGCGGGTTCAGCCGCTCCGGTTGCCCTCACGCAAACGCGTATCCTGCTGGCCACGCCCGATCCGTGCCTCAGTCGTTGGTCGGCAGTTCTAACCGCCGTCAACTGAATTTCTAATTGTCACTGTCCCCGCTGTCCCCGCTGTCCCCGCTGTCCCCGCTGTCCCCGCCGTCCCCGCCGTCCCCGCCGTCCCCGCCGTCCCCGCCGTCCCCGCCGTCCCCGCCGTCCCCGCCGTCCCCGCCGTCCCCGCCGTCCCCGCCGCCCCCGCCGTCCCCGCCGTCCCCGCCGTCCCCGACCAACCCCCC
>CAISTY010000133.1 GCA_903888515.1 Akkermansiaceae bacterium
AGCCCCTGACCCCTGACCCCTGACCGTGATATCCACTAGATCGGATTCCCGGAAAACCCCAGTCCTTCCCACCCGGATATACGCACCCGACGAAAAGGGAATCCTTGTCAAATCAACGCCTTACGCACATCCTTCCGTCGTCAACCCTCCCGGATATCACTTCCAGAGGGGCTACGAATAAACACTGTTCTGCAAATAATGAAAACGCCAACATCAATGAAGAAACTATACTTCCTCATCGTATCAGTCACCGTCCTGCTGTCCGCACAGATGGCAAGGGCCGATCAAGTTCTGATTTTTGACCGATTCATCGTTGATCGCACCTCCGTGGAGGTTTTTGCCGAGAATCGACAAGGGAAGCTCATGCTGAAGGTGGCCTTCGGAAGTGGATTAGCCGCGAAGTATCTACAACTTCTCTACAAGGAGAATGATGGGTCACCCGAAGCAGCAAAAGCCCTTGGAAAGCTCTTGGAACTGCTGCGGGACGAGAAGATATCGAAGTTCAGTGATGCCGAATTCACCACCAGAATAGGTCTCCAATTGGACCGAGTATTGGGCGCGAATGAATAAGCAGAACAAGGCGTGGGTGGGCAACCCGCTACCCCGCCGCGAGTCGGAGATTGAAACGTGATGAGAACCCTTTACCCGGAATCGGAGGCGCGCTTCCGGTAGCCGGTGCCACACCTCTAACGTTCTGTCCATAGAGGAATATGAATCGTGACGAAACCATGATCGGATATCTTCGTTCACCGATGTGGCGCGTGCCGTTCTAGCCAGCCATGCCGCCGCCGTGCTGCCCGACCTTGCCGCAGTGGACTTCGACCCGAAGAAGTTCGAGCATCGACCGATCCCGACCTTGAAGAACCGGGTGCTGGTCTTGATCGCCAACGCGCGGAGTCTTGACCGATCCGGCATCGCTCCTGGCGTCGCGGACAAGCTGGCCGAAGTGCTTAAATAGGGTTGAATCTGCACCGTGCCCCGTTGAAGCATTGGGTTGAATCATTGGACCACCATGATTCAATTTTCCCCGTGTGGCGATGAGGGCCTGGTAGAGGGCGCAGCAAGACGGTTGATCCGATAGGCTTTTCCGCAGGATTGGGACCAATTTGGGACCAACTGGAAACACCTAACGAAAAAGTCCCGGCCCTTTCGGTGTCGGAACTTATTGAAAATAAATATGGTGCGCGCGATAGGACTCGAACCTACACAGGGTTGCCCCCACTAGAACCTGAATCTAGCGCGTCTACCAATTCCGCCACGCGCGCACTGTGGGCCGTTCAGGCCGGGGGGAAGACAGCATGTCAGAACGTGGATTGCAACCCCGATTTCGTAAAGATAGTGGGAATTTCCGGAAAAAATGCCTTGGATTCGGTGATGCGGTTTTCGGCGTTGCCAAACAGGCCGCAACTCAAGCACGCTGAGGTCATGCCGAAGGCCACGCCACTGGTTTTGATTCTCGTTCTCGCGGTGACGGCGACTTGCCTTTCGCTGCGATCCAAAAGCTCGCGCCCTGCGGTCCTGACACCGGTCATTGTGACGCAACAAGCCCCGGAAACTCCCGCCCCGGAAAAACCGGTCACGCCACCGCGCCCTGAACCGGAGCCCGCCGTCGCGAAAGTCACTCCGCGCCCGTGGCCGCAGGCCGCCTCGGACATAGTTCCGGACACTGCCACCATCTTCGGGACTTTGGATAACGGTTTTCGCTATATCATCCACCCTAACAGCGAGCCACCCAAACGCGTGTCGCTGCGCCTGCACATCGCCGCAGGCTCCCTGATGGAAACCGACGACCAGCGGGGCATCGCGCATTTCCTCGAACACATGATGTTCAACGGCACCAAGCACTACTCTGCGGAAGACATCGTCCCACGCATGCAACGCCTCGGCATCGCCTTCGGAGCACATGTCAATGCCTACACATCATTCGATGAAACCATCTATATGCTGGATCTGCCGGATCTATCAGCGGACACCCTGCAACTCGCGTTCACCGCGATGCGCGATTTCGGGGATGGTGCGCTGCTGGACGCCGAGGAAATCGACAAGGAGCGCGGGGTGATTCTGGCGGAAAAAGTCAGCCGGGATTCCGTGAACTATCGGATCATGGAACAGCAGTTTGCAAAAATCCTGCCCGACTGCCTGTTAACCCGACGCTTCCCCATCGGCACCGAGGAAGTCATCAAGTCCGCCCCACGCGAGCGTTTTGTCGATTTCTACACGCGCTATTACACGCCGGAGCGCATGACCTTTGTGGTGGTCGGCGATATCGACCCCGCCGATGTGAGGGTGCGCATCGAGACCGCCTTCGCCTCGTTGAGTTCTGCGGCCCAAGTAGCGGCCAACCCGGCACTCGGCAAGATCCAGCAACCCGAAGGCTTGGAAACAGCAGTGTTCAGTGACCGGGAAATGTCCTCCACCGAGGTTGCACTCGTACTCGTGAGGCCGCATGAGAAAAAACCCGACACTGCCGCCACCCGTGCCGAACGCATGCCGCTCGATATGGCACACGCAATCATCGACCGCCGCTTCGAGCGGATTTCCAAAGTGAAAAAATCACCGGTATCCGAAGGTTCGGCAGGCAAGCAGGTGCTCGTCAATAACATCGATCTCGGATCTATCAGCATCACCGCTGCCGATGATCGCTGGAAGGAAGTGGTTCCCATCATCGAGCAGGAATTCCGCCGTGCGCTGAATCACGGGTTCACCGCATCGGAACTGGCCGAAGCCAAATCCAATCTGCTCAACACCTACGAACAGGAAGTCAAACAAAAGGCCACCCGCAAATCCGAAGTGATCGCCAGTGAGTTCGCCAGATCCATCAACGATGATGCGGTGTTTTCCGATCCTGAAACCGATCTCGAAATCGCCAAGCGGAGTCTTGACGCCATCGACACCGCCGCCTGCCACCGTGCGCTCAAGACGTTCTGGGAAGCGCCCGGCTATCACCTGATTCTCACCACCAAGGAGAAACCCGCCGATGCGGAAAAGGATCTGGCAGCGCTCTTCGAGGACTCGCGCGGAACCCCCGTCGAAGCTCCCGCATCCCGTGCCGCCCAGGTGTTCGACTACGCCAACTTTGGCAAACCGGGCACCATCGCCACCCGCAAGGAAATCCCCGACCTCGCCATCACCCAGTGGGTGCTATCCAACAAAGTGCGGGTCAATCTCAAGCGCACGGATTTCGAACAGGGCAGGATACGGATGCTGGCGCGCATTGGATCGGGCAAACTCACCCAGCCGCAAGGCATGCCGATGCTGGATGTTTTTACGACGGCGATTTGCGCGGGCGGAGGGCTGGGCAAACACTCGAACGACGACCTTGCACAGATTCTCGCCGGCCGGAACGCCGGTGCCTCGTTAGAGATTGATAAGGATGCGTTCACGCTCGCAGGCACCACCACCCCCGCCGACTTCACACTGCAATGCCAGTTGATGTGCGCCACAATCACCGATCCCGGCTTCCGCGATGAGGCCCTGTGGCAGTTTCAGAAGGAGATTCCCATGATCTATCAACAACTCAACCACACGCCGGCCGGACCCCAGCGCGAAATGGATGGCTGGCTCCATGGCGGTGACTCGCGCTTCACCATGGCACCGGTCGGACAACTCACATCCTACAAACTCACCGACGCGAAAAAATGGCTCACACCGGAATTGAGCAAAGGTTACCTCGAACTCACCATCGTCGGTGACTTCGATCCGGGGAAAATCCAGACCGATGTATTGGCCACCTTCGGAGCCCTGCCCGTGCGCGCCCCCACCGCGCCGGTTCTAGCAGATGCGCGCAAGGTGAAATTCCCGAACGCTCCCGCCGCCAAGACCTTCACTTACGCCTCCAAGATCGAGCAAGGAGTCGCGTTCACGTTTTGGAAAACCGCCGGCATCCGCGGCAATCATAAGGAAAACCGCCGTCTTAATCTGCTAGCTGAAATCCTTGGCGACCGCCTGCGCAAGGAGATTCGCGAAAAACTCGGCGCTTCATATAGCCCGAACGCCGGAGTCGTCGGGTCTGACGCCCTTGAGGGCATGGGATATATCCTGAGCGAAAGCATCGGCAAGCCTGCGGACCTCGATCTTCTTCTCAACACCATGCGCAACCTCGCCGACCAGCTCGCCACCCATGGCGCGACCGCCGATGAACTTGATCGTGCGCTCAAACCCACCCTCTCCCAACTCGAGAAATCCCGCCGCGACAATCAATACTGGCTGACCACCGTGATGAGCAAATCCCAGAGCGATCCCAGCCGCATCGAACTCGCCCGCACCCGCGACGCCGACTACCGCTCGATCACCCTCAAGGAAATCAACGCCCTCGCCAACAAATACCTCAAAGCCGAAAACGCTTTGTTGGTTTTCATCAAACCGAAGGAATGAATACTTGTGCTTTTGGTCGTTTCCATCATCCGGTTTTTGTCCTGCCGCGCAAAACACCGGTTGTCCGGCGCCTGATTCCCTGTACTCCCTTGCAATAAACCAGCGCCATGCCGCGCATCGCTCTTCTCCAATCGCAATCCTTCGCCAGCAAAGCCGAGGCGTTCGATCATCATGAAGCACTGATCCGCCGGGCCGCAGCGGGAGGTGCGAACATTGTGGTCACGCAGGAGCTTTTTCTAACACCGTATTTCTGTGCGGTCGAGGATCCGGCCTGCTTCGATCTCGCCGATCCCCTGCCCTGCCCGGTCACCGAGCGCCTGGGGAAGCTGGCGGGCGAGCTTGGCATCGTGCTGGTGGCCTCGCTTTTCGAGCACCGCGGACCCGGTGTCTATCACAACACGGCGGTCATCCATGATGCGGACGGCCGTCTGATGGGATTCTATCGGAAAGCGCACATTCCGCAGGATCCCGGCTTCGAGGAGAAATTCTACTTCACGCCCGGCGACACCGGCTGGCCGGTTTGGGACACGCGGTTTGGGAAACTCGGGGTGTTGATCTGCTGGGACCAATGGTTTCCGGAAGCGGCCCGCTTGATGGCGCTGGGCGGCGCGCAGGTGCTGATCTATCCAACCGCCATCGGCTGGCTGGCGGAGGAGAAGCCGGTGCTTGGTGACGCCCAGCATGGCGCGTGGGAAACCGTGCAGCGCGGGCACGCCGTGTCCAACGGTTGTTACGTCGCCGCCGTGAACCGCACCGGCACCGAGAACTCCATCGAGTTTTGGGGTCGTTCGTTCATCGCCAATCCCTATGGCGAAGTCGTCGCCAAGGCATCCACCGACCAGGAGGAAATCCTGTGTCATGATCTCGACTTCACCCTAGTCGATGAATTCCGCCGCAGTTGGCCGTTTTTCCGCGACCGCCGGGTTGATGCCTATGGCGATCTGACGCTGCGCTGGCGGCTCTGAGGGACGGCTCACTCCTGTTCCTCGGAGTCGGCGCCGTAGAAGCTTTTGATGTAGCCGTATTCGATGAGAGTATCCTGCCAGGGAGCGAGGGTGCCCGGGGGATTCTGGAAGATGCGGCCGGCCATGGCGAGCCACTCTTCCGCCTTCGCCCGATCCTTGTTGTCGTAGGCAATGATGGCTTTGGAGAAGTAATAATATGGCGAGTCATCGAGGGCGTCGTGTTTCTCCGAGAGAGCGGCCACTTCGTCCTTCTTGCCGAGTTTCTTCTTGCCGAGGAGGATCTTGAACTCCGTCAGACGACCGAACGTAAGATCGTTGGGCGGCATGAGCTTGAGTGCTGTTTCGAACCCATCAACGGCTTTCTGCCACTCCTTGGTGACAAAATAAACCTCGGCGATGTTGAACAGGATGCTCGGATTATCCTTCGAAAGGGCGATGGCTTTCTTGAATTCCGCCAAGGCCTTGTCGAAGGAGCGGATTTCCACATAACAACTGCCGCGCAGATTGTATATCTCCGGGCTGTCCTTGAAAATCGCGCTGGCCTTGTCGAGTTCGTTCAGGGTCTCGAAAACCCGCTTCTGTTGGAAGAAACGGAAGGCTTCCCCGAGGTGCTTGACGAACGCTTTCCGGCTTTCTTCGGGCAGATTGAGGAAGGCCTGCTGGTTTGGCTGCAACGCTTGTTGTGTTGCGGCGACCTTGGGATCGGCCGGTGCGGTTTGGTTCTGGGCGGCAACGGTCGTCAGAAAAAAACCTAATGGGAGGAAGAGAAGGGCGGTGGCTTTCATGGGAATTGGATTCAGGAGCGAACGCTATGCAGGAAATTCACAAACTGCAAGCCCGCGTTCACGGAGAGTTTTGTCGGAGGTGTTCCGGGCTGGTCCATCATCCCCGCCCATGGACGTGCGGGAGTGCCTCCGCCTGAAAGATTGAAAAAAACGGGAGCCCCTCGATTTTCCGCTTGCACAGGCGGCCTGCATCGGTTTTGTTCCGAAGAACACTGTTCATAACCCTATGCAAGCACCCCTTACCCGCCGTCAAAAAGAGATCGTCGAATACCTGCGGACGTCCCACCGCCGGACAGGCATCATGCCCAGCACCCGCGAAATCCAGCACGCGTTCGGCTTTGCCAGCCAAACCGCCGCAATGAGCCACTTGCGTGCGCTCGAACGCAAAGGAGTCATCCAACGCCTCGCCGGCAAAGCCCGGGCGGTGATTTTCCCCGAGGACTTGGACCGCGGCGAAATCGCCGACATCCCGGTGTATGGCAACATCGCCGCAGGCATGTCCCAGGACGCCGAACCCGAGCGCCAAGGCTGCATCTCGGTGGACATTACGGCGCTCGGAATTCCCCGTCACGCCCGGACCTTCGCCCTCAAAGTGCGCGGGGATTCCATGATCAACGCGCACATTTGCCATGGCGACACCGTGATTCTCGAATTCCGGGAACCCCGCAAAGGCGACATCGTGGCCGCCCTGATCGATGGCGAAACCACTCTGAAACGTTATCTGATCGAAAAAGGCAAACCCTTCCTGCGCGCTGAAAACTCCCGTTACCCCGACCTGATTCCCGCCCGCGAACTCGTCATTCAAGGCGTGCTCATCGCGTTGATCCGGCACGCCGCCTGAAACGGCTCCGAACCATCCGCTGCGCGTCCCGATCAGAAACCCTTGACTCGTCCGGCCTCGCGCAGCGCCCGCCAACCGCCTCGCAACACGAAAACCTCCGCCCCGAGATCGAGTCCGCGGATGCGCCCGGCAATTTGTCGGCTGACCCCGCAGTTTTCGTCTCCGCAATAGACGATGATGCGGGGCGTCGCAACCACTCTAACAGCGGCTGCCGCTTCGAATGCCTGCATGTCCTCGGCCGGGTCCAGATTCCATAACAGCGATCCGGGCACGCCGGATTTTTCCCAATCCCTGCGCGAGCGCGCATCCACCCACAGGACATCCGCCCCGGCGGGAATCGATTCCAGACACACTTCGTCCTGTTTCAAGGATGCCGGATCGCAGCGGAATAAACGGTTAGGTGGCCCCTTGATCCAAAACGTGCCCCCCGCCGCTAGCAGTGAAACGGCGGCAATCACCGCCAATTGTCCCCAAGAATTCATGGTTTGAACTCGCTGTTAGCTGGCATGGGGCGCCGCACCGTGCCAAACGCCTGTTGGATCCGGTGTTTTGCAATGTCGCAGTCCGTCTCAATCCGGAAGATGCCCAAACCCGGCTTTTTGATGTCCAGCGGGGTCACGATCACATCATAGCTTGCCCCTTCCTTGATGGTTTTCAACTCACATTTGAATGCCGCGCTGGAGGATTGCACGGAGGTCACCCGGATTGGTTTCTCATGATGCATCGTGATGCGTATGGCTTGGGGCTCTGCCGTGCCGTTCAGATCCCATTTCACGGTCTTCGGTTCCAACGCAACCAGCACCGGAATAATCACGCGCACCTTGAGCACGATGGAGGGCTTGTCCGCCGCGTCCTTGTCGACCCACAGCACGACTACCTTGTCAATCGCACCGGAAAAGTTTCCCATGTCGAATTCCGCGCGCACCAGGCCCGATTCGCCGGGAGCGTAGCGGAGTTTGCCATCCTGGATCCGGACCGCCATGCAGGAGCATGTTGAATCGAATTTGATGATGCTCAACGGCTTGTCGGAACGGTTGGTGAACTCAAAATCGACGTTCACCTTAGTGGCGCTTGCGGGAACATGGAGTTCCTTGAAGGTCTCGGGAAAATCCAAGCCCGCCGCCTGAACCATGGCCATCAAGGCCAGCCAAATGCCGCATGCGATCTTCATCTGGAGTCCATGATAACACAGGCATGCATTCCGTCGCAAGCCCGATGGCGGGAATTCTAGGAAGCCTTGAAAGTGATCTCTATGCCATGGTCTTGCCATGCTTTGGTGAACGCTGTTTCCAGATCGCTTAGGGTGCGTTTGTCGAGCAATTGCTTGAGCGGGTTTTTGCCCTTTTTGGCCAGGGTATTCATATAATCCGTGAAATTTCTGATGCCGTCTTTGCCGTCGAGATGGAAAAAGAAGGCCACGCAGAGTGTGGCGATGGTATAATTGCGATGGCCATTTCCCCCGCTGCGATCATAGAACTCATCGCGCTCCATGGTCAGAAACCGTTCGAATGTGAAGGGCAGCTTCATGGGACTGTAATGCTTGCCTGCGGCGACGATGGCTTTGAATGCACCCGAGAAGTCGAATTGCTTGTCATCATAGGGGATGTAACCGACGTAATCCGCAAATCCTTCATTGATCCATGTGATATCATGAAACAGTCCAACGGTCATCTGGTGGGTGATTTCGTGCGCCAGAACATGATGCTTGATTTTATTTCCGGTGAGTTTCCCGTCAGCGGACATGCCCAGTCCGGAATAGGGCACGATGGTTCGATCGACCATGATATCGTTTTCCCGGAGTTTGCGCCCGGTAATGGCGGTTTGCGCGGTGAAAACTCCCGAGGACCCGTCGGGCCCTCCCGCCGCGCGGTAACTAGCCATGTCTTTGGCAAGGACCGCATCAAAGAGATAACTTTGGCGTCTTACCCGGGTGATGGGAAGTGGCATGGCGCGGATCGCCGTCCACGTGCTTTCATAGAGCATGCCTACGGCTTCCTGCGCGTCATCGTCAAGCGGCGTGTCGCAGACAAATTTGAAATGCTTCGTTTGATAGATGGTTTTGCCCGCATTGTCTTTTTTTGCTTTTAATTCCTTGAGTTTGAAGTCTTTGGGACCAGGGATGATCTCTGGCCATTTGTCCGGGTTGTCGATGCCGGAGTTCTCAAGGGCGGCATTTTTCTTGAGGAATGCAATGTCGCCGGGACAGAGTTTTTCAATGGCTATGGGGACTTGCTGGCCGTTGCTGAGCTTGAGTGTCACGGTGCTCCCATCAAAGCTGACGAGGTCCGCGCTGATGGCCTTGCCTTCCTTGCTGGTCCATGTGCGGGCAGCGAGCGGCAGACTTGCGAGCAGCAGGAATGTTAGAAACGGCTGGATTTTCATGGGTGCGCGGACATGACAATGAATCCACTGGTGGGTGTCCGGGAAAATCAAGACCAGAGTCAAGCCAGAGTCAAGCCACCCCTGCGGGATCCCTGATGAGTCCTTGGTTTTCCCGACAGTATCGATAGACGCAACAAGGGCGCAAGACACACACAAAGTCTGATGGCATTCATTTTTCGGGATTGCCGCACCTCTTTGCGGCTAACTGAATGCATGCCATCCCAGGGACTGCCCGGCAAGTGCTACAACCCGTCATTCTAACTGGATTTCCACCGGGCAGTGGTCGGACCCGTGCACGTGCGGCAAAATCCCCGCCGCGACAACGCGATGCATGAACGGCGTGGAGACCCCGAAATAATCGATTCTCCACCCGATATTCTTCTGGCGGGCACCGCTGCGGTACGACCACCATGTATAGGCGGCGGTTTGCTCCCGATGGAAATGCCGGTAGGTGTCCACAAACCCGGCATCTAACAATTTCGTGAAGCTCGCGCGTTCCTCATCGGAGAATCCCGGACTGCGACGGTTTTCACGCGGGCGTGCGAGGTCGATCTCCTGGTGGGCGACGTTCAGGTCGCCACAAAAAACCACGGGTTTGTGCAGGGCTTCATGGGCGACATGTGTGCGGAACACCTCATCCCAGGCCAGCCGATAGGGCAGCCGCCGCAGTTCATCCTGGGCGTTCGGGGTGTACACATTGACGAGGATGAAATCCGCATATTCCAGAGTGAGCACGCGGCCCTCATGGTCGTGGTCGGCGTGGCCGAGTCCCGCTCTAACATCCAGCGGTGATTCGCGCGTAAACACGGCGACACCCGAATAGCCGGGCTTATCCGCGGAATTCCAGAACGCATGATAGCCGGCCAATTCCAAGGGGAGTTGTACTTGTTCCGGGCGGGCTTTGGTTTCCTGCAGACAGAGGATGTCCGGTTTTTCGGTGGTGACAAATTCGCCGAACCCCTTGCCGAGCACCGCACGCATACCGTTCACATTCCACGACAGCAATTTCATCTTTGTTATTGGCGGAGGAGGTGGAGCGTTGCCGCAAGGCGTGGGTAATGCAAGCAGTTACAGTCTAAGACATGGACCGGTGCTCCGCGCTGTTTGAGGTCACGGATGAGACGTCGCGTCTTGTCGCGCTTCGGTTGTCGTTCAATGTTGCACCTGTGCTTGCGTTGCTTCCATGCCCGCTCCTTCGCCCTGTGACCGGCGCATTCGAATGCTGATGTGGCATGGACTGGGAAGACTGGGAGTCAGGATGTTTGCGCCTTGACCTAGAGTCCTTGAAAAGGCGAAGATGTGGTCGTTAGGTCAAGTTTTCAGTCTGGGTTCTGGTCTCTGGACTCTGGGGTCTGAGGCGAAGCCTCCCTAGCGTTCATATATCACCGTGCGCGCGCCCTTTTCGGGGTGGCTGGCTAACAGGGCGAGGCGCTTGATGGTCGAGAGGTCGGCACCGGTGTGGCTGAGGTAATCGAACATGCCGCGCAGGTCGGTGTATCCGTCCTTGTGGAACACGATCCCGCCGCCATTCGTTTCGGCATACACCTTGATGTAGGTTTTCACCAGCGGCTTGCCGGTCGCCGCATCCAGCACCTGGACGATGCGCTGCTGCGGCAACTGGCGGAGATCCATCGCCCGCGAGTCGAGCACCTTGAGGAGTTTCGTGGCGCCCGCATCGGCGGCCACCAATACATTGCCATTCCGTAATGCCTGCGGCAATTCGATGGTGGTTTCGGAGACCTCCCTGGCCAGCAGCACCTCGAGCGTTTCGTTAGGCCGGATCGCCGGGTGGGCACCGTGGTTGCCCTCGCCCTGCAGGAACGGGTTCTTCGAGAACAACACTTCGAGATCGACGCTGAACAGGCGCAGCGTGGTCTTGCCCAACCCGCGGTGCTTGATCACGAGCTTGCCACCGTCGGCCAGCGCCAGATCGAGTTGCGGCGCAGCGGAGCCCTCGTCGGTCTTCGCGTTTCCATCAGGATGATCGAGGGCGGCGATCTCCGCGGCCTGCCCGGCCACCGCCTGGAACCGGTCGCGCCACAGGCCGGGCGGCAATGACGGCAGCACCTTCGCCGCGATGGCCGCGGCCTCCGCGGGTTGCCCGCGGTGGAACAACGCCACCGCATGCAGGTACTCGTAGGGCAGCCGGCCGGGCAGTTTTTCAGGATCCACCTGGTCGAATCTAACAAGCGCCTCGTCGGTGCGGTCCTGCAGGAACAGGAACACTGCCAGCGCGAGGTGGTCCGTGGCGTCGAGCGCGGGTTTCCAGCCGAGTTGGTCGAGCAGCGCCTGATAGTGCGCGCGGGCGGCCTCGTGGGTGAGGCGCGATTCGCCACCGAAGCGGTGGGCGCGCGCGTTCACCAGCGGGTCGAACTCGAGCGTCTGCCAGTCGTGGTGGACGCGCGGTCGGATTTCTAACAACCCGCTGTCGAGCCACTGGCCGAGCTGGCGGACGGCGTCGGAGTTTTCGAGGTACTCACGGATACTGGCGACATCGTTGTGGTGGAAGCCATAGGAGGTGGCATCGGCCGAGAAATGCAGGCGCTCGCGCAAAACCTGGGTGACCTGGAGGAAGAACGCGCGGTCGGCGAGCCGCCAGCGGATGGCTTTCAGGTCGAGCGTGTTGAGGTTGTCCTTGCGCAGGCGGTCTAACATCCCGGCATTCGTCCCCTCGGCGGCCAGTGTCAGCCACGACGCGGCGTCCTGCGGCGCGGGATCCGCGGTCACGCGCAACACGCGCTGTCCGGTGTGGGCGAGCACGCTGCCGTCCTCGCTGACGTGTAACGGATAGACCGCGAACTCGCCGGCGGCCGGGAAATAGAATGCCATATCCAACATGAGCACGCCATATGGTTTGATCTCGTGGGTGGACGACAGGGTGGCGGGTTGGCCTTGCAGCGGGATCGACCCGGCGGGGATCTGGGCGAGCACGTCGATACGCCGGCCGCCGCCGGTCGGGTTGGTGACGATCAGCGACGAGTTATAGGCGACACCCGGCCGGAAATCGCCGGTCACCGGGCTCTCCACCTGCCGCCCGTTGACTGTTAGAAACGGCTCCGCCAGCGGGCTGAACGACTGGCGCACCAGCAGTGGTGATTCCGCGGCGACCTTGTCCGTGCGCCGCGTGTCCTTGTAGAATAACAACATCGGCGCGCGCGCCTTCACCTGCAGCGTGCTGCCATCCACCGTCACCTCCGGCCGCTCCGCCTTGAACGGCAGATCTAACAGCGCAAGGCACATCAGCGCCTCGTTGGCGGTGGTCGAACAGGCGTTGAAGTGCGGCGAGAGGAACGGCCCCTTGCCATCCCACTTCGCGAGGTCGAGCCAGAAGCGGTTGAGCGGGATCAATGTCTCGTCGGCGGGCTTGGTGTTCTTGTAATAATTCGCCTCGCGCCACAGCCGCGTGCGGTTCGGAAACAGCGGCTTGAACTCGGCCACCGGCTTGCGCGCCATCAGTTTCTTGGTGCCGCCACTTTCCGGCGTGGCGAAGGGATCGCCCGCGGACGCGGCGATGGCATCAGCTTCCGGCGCGGCGAACGGATCCGCTCCGGCACCGGTATTTCTGGTTTCAAAGAGGTCGGCATTGTCGCCATTCGTGAAACCACCGGCAGTTACCGGACCGCCCGGGGGGAGCGTGGGACGACGACAGTAAGAAGAACTGGTTAGTTGCTCGATCTTGTCGAGTTCGCTGGGCGTGTTGGTGATGACCAGCACGCCATTGTTAGACAAAGTGGCGGATGATCCTTCGGGGAAATTGATGCCCGAATCCCGGAGCAATTGGGTGATGGATTTGGGACCGGTTGGACGCGCCGGTTTTTCGTTAGGTGGCGCAAAGGGATCGGCTTCACCGCCCGCCGACCCGCCACTGTCGAGCGACGGCGCGAAATCAGGAGGCACGCGGAACGTGCGGGTGAATATATCTTCGCCGCTTTCGGTTTGGGGAACGAGGGTGACGGCATAGTCATCGACTTTATAGCGGAGTTGGGTTTGATCGCAAACATACTTGAGGGCCACGGCGAGCGGGACATTTTTCAATCTCAGTTCCTTGATTCTGACCGCACCTGGATCACTGACTCCAATCCCTGGTTCCATACCACGATCACTACCATTCGATGAGACTCGTGGTCTGCGAATGACAAATCCTATCCCTCTTTTCGCAGGATCGAGTTCAAGGGTGTCGAGTTCGGCGCAGCGCAGGCGCAGGAAGTCGATGGCTTCCTCGACCGTGGTATCCTCGAAGTCGATCTTCGGGATGATGATGCGGCGGAGTTTTTCCGTGATATAGGCGTTGCCGGTACTGGCAACGTCCGGCTGTGGTTGGAGTTCGCGTTTGGCGAGGCCGAGGGTGTCGGTGATGGCGAGGTCGCTGCCGCGCAGCGTCTGGGTGAAGCGCGCGGTTTCGACGTCGGGCGCGGGGGCTTCGAGTTCCCAGCGTTGGGCGAGTTCGCGGGCGATGCGCACGCGGGCGGCGGGCAGCGCCTGCCCTAACAATGCTTTCTCGGCGGCGTTGAGGCGTTGCCAGGCGTAGGGCCGCAGGTAGGACGCGAGGTCGCGGCCTAACAACAGGTCGTCGATGAACTGCGGTTCGGGTTTGCCTTCCAACAACGGCTTGACGTGTTGGTCGAAGAACGGCTTGTCCTTGCGGGCGAGGAACAGGTGGAACTCGTGACAGGCGTGCTTGGCGAGCAGTTCGAGTTTTTTCTCATCGGCCAGGTCGGGCCACTCGGTGAGGAAGACGAATTCGCGGACGCGGTCGTCGCCGGTGATGCCATAGAGGAACTGGTGGGCATCGGCGAGGGTGGTGAAGGCGCGCCAATCGGCATCCAACAGATTCTCGATGGTGGCCACGGCGTCCTGTTTCAGCACGGCTGCGCTGCGGGTTGCGAGGTGGTGGGCCTTGGGGTCGAGCGGGCGGGCGATCCGGCGGTCGCGCAGCGGCGTTTCGTTAGGCGGCAACGGCAGTCGGAGCATGTCGCTGGCAAAGGCATCGGCGGCGACGATCTCAATGCACTGGCAGCCGGCGAAGTCTGCCAGCGGCAGCTTGAGCGAGCCATCCGCCGCGGGTGATAGATTGAAGCGCACGACGGCGGGCGTTTTCAGGAAATCGCAGACGATGTGCTTGTTAGGTGTATATGCCTCGGGCACCAATCCGAACAACTTGCCCATGCCACTGCCACTGCCGAAGCCGGAGGCACCGCCTGTGCCGTCATCGCCCTTGCCGCCAATGAGGGATTCCTGGGAGAGGTTTTCCTCGGTCCAGCGGTTGAGCAGGAGTCCGGGGCGTGGCAGCAGTGAGCCGGGGAAGGTTTTCAGGGCGCGGCGGTCAAGGATGTAGCGCATTTCATCGCTGAGCCGGCGATCTGTTAGAAAACCGCAGCCGTGAAAGCCGGGTGCCAGGGAATTGGAAACCGGTGGCTCAAACGGGAAGAACGCCCGGCCCCCATACCAGCCGAGGTTATAGCGTCTGCCGACCAATGAGACGCGGGTGTCCGGGCCGTGGTCGCGGAGTTGGATCCTGAGCCCGTCATTTTCGATAGAGGCGCTGGCGATGGTCGGCATGAACGGCGAGTGAAGTGGCAGGATGCGGGTGTTGGATACCAGGAGGCCAGCGGTTTCCCTGCCCGGGGAGATCAGGATCATGGTGGACTTGTCACCTTGTTTGAGTTGATAGTCCCCGGGCGGCAGGTCGCGGATGACAAGCTGGCCGCCGGCGATGGAGAGCTTGTCAAAGTGGTCGCGGAGCGGGTTTCCAGCGCGTGTTTCTTCCATCAACGAACATTCCGTCCGGTCCGGCGCGGCGGCGGGCTTGACGAGCGGCAGGCGGATTTCGTGGCCTGTTGGGAGTTGCAGATTCGAGGCATAATGAAGGAGGCGGGACCCGGGGCGATATAGGGTATCGGCGACATCGGTGCCGGAGGCGGTCAGGGATTCGAGGGTGTCGAGATTGCCGAGATCGACGCGGCCGTTGGCATCGGAGCGGACTAGCAGCTTGACGTCCGTTAGGTAATCATCGCGGCGGCAAGTGAGGGTGAGGGCGCGCGAGGGCAGCGGCTCGCCATTGCGGCCGCGCACTTCGAGGCGATGGCCTGCGGCGGTCGGGCAGAAGAACGCGGTGGCGACGCGGCCTTCCTTGAGGGAACCGTTGAGTTGATAGGATGTTTCGGCGCTCAGTTTGACGGGATCGCCGCCGGTGGCCGGGGTGACGGTGCCGCGCAGCGTGAGCGTGAGCTTGAGCAAATCCGCAGGGACTTGGAACTGGAGCTCGAGCACGGGCGATAGCGTTAGATTTCCGGCGATGACGCGTTCGGTGGTGCCGCCGTCCAGCAGTTCGGCCTTGAGCACGAGGGCCGGCTCCTGGATGCGCTCAAGCGGCAGCTCGCATCCGTGGTTGGTGAGGCGCACGCGGAGCTGGAGCCGGGTTTCCTGCCCGGCTAACAATTGCTCGCGGTCGAGGTGGAAACGGGCACCGATGGCGAGCTTGTCGGCACGCGATGCGAGCTCGATGGGCGCGGCGAGTTTGCCGGCCTGCACGATGCCGCGGGTGAGCGCCTGGTCCGGCGCGTTGGGGATCACGATGCGGCCGCTGGCGTCGGCGGTGAATGTTTCGCTTCCTAACAAAATGATGGCGGTGGTGACGGGTTTGAGGGATTCATCGAAGACCCGGACGGTTTGGCCGGTGGCGGTGCGTTCCGGATATGCGATGAGCCGGCCTTTACGGATGAGCGCGCGGGCGGAGACCTGGCCTGCGGTGAAATCGACGAGCCAGGCGCCCGGGCCGGCGAGTTCGGGCAACTTGATGGATTCGCGATGCACGACGATGGGTGCCTGGGCGAAGGCGAGATGGCGTTCGTGGTGGGGAACCATGCCGTCGAGGTCGATACTGACGTCCGGTTCGCTGTGGTAGCGCGCGAGGTGGGCGGGCAGGTCGAATTCGTAGATGCGGATGAGCAGGTCCGGGGTGTTCTTGAGGTCGAGCGTGAGGGCCACCGCGGCATCGGAAGCTAACAGGATGGGCGCGCCCGGCGCGAAACCGATGCGGGCATCGTCCTGCAGCGCCTTGAACCCGGCGGGACCGAGCAGGGTGCCCCAGTACCTGGCATTCGCGCCGGCTAACAGCCGGGCGCGGGCATGGAGCGCAATGAGCTGGGTTTCCGCGATGAAGGGCAGGAACTCCTTGCTCGAATCGGCGAGGCCGAGGAAGTGCTGGAGGTAGGATTGGATCAGCGGCAGGTCGTCGGTGACGGGCGGGCAGGCGGTGGCGGCCGCGTAATCGGCATCGAGCCGGATGGGAGCCGGCTCCGGGGTTTCCGGAACTAGCAGAAGCGGGTGTTGGGAGCGAGGCAGGGCGAGGTAGGCGAGGAAGTCCTCTTTCGGATAGATGCCGAGTTCCGCCTGCATCCGGAGATGATGGAACAGGACGTGGGCTTTGAGCGAGTTAAGGGCGGGCGGCAGGGTGAGGACAAAACCGAGGCAACGGCGGAGGTAATTGGCGTGGGCCTTGGGATCGCGGTCGAAATCGGTTTCGGCACCGGGGCGGCGTTTTGCCAGATATGCGAGATCGAAGGATTCCTTGGCGCGCAGTTCGGGTTGCAGTTTGAGCAGCGCCTCGAGTTGTGCGGCGGTCAGTTTTGATAGAAGTGGATGTCCAGTGAAGGAGAGCGTGAAGTCGAGCGCCAGCGCGCGACCGACGAGCGGCACCACGCCCGGCAGATCTGCGCGCTTGAGGTTTGCGAGGAACCAGCGGGTTTCCGCCTCGTCGAAGGTATCGACGTGGTCCAACTCGCGCCACAGGCGGTGATTCAAGTATTGGGTGTAGGGTTTGTCCGGCGCCTGGGCGGCGGCGGCTTTGTCGAACGCGGCCTCCGTAATGAGCGTCGGATCCAGCCGCGTCGGCAGGCTTTCGGCGGCGGCCGCGTCCGGGCGCGTGTCATCGAACCGGAGGTCGAGGCGACGGATCAGTTCCGCCAGGGAGGCCTCCGGTTTTTTCTGATAGTCGATGAGGAGTTGGCGGTTTTCGAGCACGGTCATGCCTTTGGGGGAGACGGGATTTTCCTTGCGCTCGGTGGAGGCCTTCCACGCGGCCATGGTTTTCTTGAATTCCTCGCTGCGACCGGCGAGTTGGAGGTCGAGGGCGGTATGGAACCAGGCCGACCGGGTTCCGGGGATGAGTTCGGTCAGCGCGGCGGTGCGGGTCGTGGGATCGGCAAAGCGCTCGCGGAAAAGGTCGTCATCGGCAAACAACGGGGTGCCGGCAAGCAACAGGCAGATGCATGATATTCTCATGCGTGAACCCTCAGTGATTCTGCTAAGATGGTGAAGCAAAATCCGCAAAATAAAATCGCCCCACCAGCTAGCGTTCTGTCGCAGTAATGACAAGACAGCCGAGGAAATCCTCGCCAAAATAGAGAAATGCCGCAAACGTCTCGAAGAAATCACGTCCCGAGCAGCCACGGCGTGCGCCTGGTGGAGGCGCTCCTCAAGTGCTTTGCCCTGCCCGCATGATCCCAAACGTTCTGCCCTGATAGCCAATGAATTCACATTGGCGGCTTGTCGCCTGATACCGGGTTGCCGCACGACCAGCAAATCTCAAAGTTTCCGGGATTCGTCTCACCACACGAAATGCACGTGATCTCCATGTCTGCATTCCCTTGATTTGCAGTCAAATGTTCTCGAATGATCGCAACCGCTTCCACGTAGTGCTCGTCATTCAGGACGCAAAGCGCCGGGAAAAACTCGGGAATTGGAATCTCGGTCAGCCCGGAGAACGTCAAATACTCGTTCCTGATCATTGTCGGAATCCCTCTCTCCTCAAGGACCGCCTTATAGTAACTGACACGAGTGATGTCCTGCTCTCGAAATAGTTCTTTCATCGTGCTTCGGGTTTCTCCATGGGTGCAGTCGAAGTCTCCGCTTCGCTACGACTTCGCAGCACCCTTTATTGCTTTTGTAGAATAAAGAAGCCGGGCAGGAATGCCCGTGCTCCGTTTTCTTCCCTTGGCGTGCTTGGCGCCTTGGCGTTTCAAAATCTAAGCAAAAGAATCGTCAATGGTCTGCTTGAAAATCCCTCCATTTGTCACCCTCCGTGACCTTCTGTTCAAATCCTCTTCTTTTCAACAAATGCTCTTCCCTTGGCGTGCTTGGCGCCCTGGCGGTTGGAAAATCCATGAATAACGACACGGGCAGGCATGCCTAGGCGAAGATAGAGGATAGAGGATAGAGGATAGAGGATAGAGGATAGAGGATAGAGGATAGAGGATAGAGGATAGAGGATAGAGGATAGAGGATAGAGGATCGAGGATAGAGGATCGAGGATCGAGGATAGAGGATCGAGGATAGAGGATCGAGGATCGAGGATAGAGGATCGAGGATAGAGGATCGAGGATCGAGGATCGAGGATCGAGGATCGTGGATGATCTACGATCTCTTCTTCTTCCTCTTCTCTCTTCACCAATGACCAATGACCAATGACCAATGACCAATGACTTCTCTCCAATCCACTATCCACTATCCTCTTCCCATGCCGGCTTGGCGGTTAGAAAAAAAATCGAGCAGGGATTTGACGCCCTTGTCGCCGACGGGAGAAGAAGAGGGCGATTCGAAAATCGCCCCTCCTTGATTTATTCCGCGGCGATTCGGAGATCGCCCCTCCTTGATTTATTCCGCGGTGACGCCTGCGGCTTCGGCTTCGGCGGCCTTTTGCTCGCGGAGCCACGCGCGGCGGCTCATTTTGACGCGGCCTTTTTCATCCACGCCGAGACATTTGGCGGTGATGATCTGGCCTTTTTTGACGACGTCCTCGACATTTTCGGTGCGGCCTTCGGCCAATTCGGACACGTGGATCAGGCCGTCCTTGCCTGGCAGCACTTCCATGAACGCGCCGAAGGCCGTGATGGAAACGACTTTTCCGGTGTAGGTTTTGCCCACTTCGATTTCCTGGAACATGCGTTCGATCATTGATTTCGCGCGTTCGAGGCCCTCCGCCTTGGACGCGTAGATGTGGACGGTTCCGTCGTCCTCGATGTTGATCTCGGCGCCGGACTCAGCCTGGATGCCCTTGATGTTCTTGCCACCCGGGCCGATGAGTTCGCCGATGCGGTCGGGGGGGATTTTCACCGTGACAATGCGCGGGGCATGCGGGCTGAGTTCGTTAGGAGCCGAGATGGACTCGGCCATTTTCACCAACACCTTCTCGCGGCCAGCCTTGGCGATGTGGATCGCCTCCTCGAGCATGGCGATGGGCAGGCCAGCCAGCTTGAGGTCCAACTGATAGCCGGTGACCCCTTCGCTGGTGCCACAAAGCTTGAAGTCCATGTCACCATAGAAATCTTCCGAACCGATGATATCGAGCAGCATTTTGTGCTGCTTGAGCGAACCGTCATCATTGGTTTCCGTGACCAAACCGACCGAGATGCCACTCACCGGGCGGACCAGCGGGACCCCTGCATCGAGCAGAGCCATGGTGCCGGCACACACGGAGGCCATCGAGGTGGAACCGTTGGATTCGGTGACCTCCGAGGACACGCGGATGGCGTAAGGGAAGTCCGCCTCATCCGGCAGGACCGGTTCGATGGAGCGCTCGGCGAGTGATCCGTGGCCGATTTCGCGGCGGTTGATGCCTCCCATGCGGCCGGTTTCACCGACCGAGAAGGGAGGAAAGTGATAGTGGAGGATGAAGCGCTTGTTGTCTTCTCCGCCGGCGTAGTTGTCGAAGTGTTGTTTTTCATCGGCCGGGGCCAGGGTGGTGATGGCCAGCGCCTGGGTTTCGCCGCGGGAAAACAGGGCCGAGCCATGAACGCGCGGCAGCGTGCCGACTTCGCCGTAAAGCGGGCGCAGTTCGCCGATGCTGCGGCCATCGGCGCGCACGCCTTTTTCCATGATGGAAATGCGGAAGGCTTTCTTCTGAAGATATTCGAAAGCCTGCTCGACATCGAAATCCGTGGCTTCCGGAGCACGCTCCTTGATGGCGGCTTCCACTTCGTCACGCAACGCCCCGACTTTCCCGGCGCGCTCGGTCTTGGTCGGCGCATAGATGGCGGATTCAATCCGGTCACCGGCGATTTCATAGGCAATCTCCAGCAGATTTTCCTTAGCGAGGATGGGGGTGAATTCGCGCTTGGTTTTGCCGGCGAGCAGAACGAGTTCTTCCTGCAGGACCACCAGCTTGCTAACAGCTTCCTGGGCGAAGTGGAGGGCCTTGATGAATTCCTCTTCGGGGAGTTCGTCGGCCTGGCCTTCGATCATGATCACATCGGTCTTGTTGCCGACGTAGATCAGATCGAGATCGCTGTTAGTGCGCTGATCATGGGTCGGGTTGATCACGAACTGACCGTCCACACGTCCGACGCGCACCGCCCCGATCGGGCCGGCAAAGGGAATGTCTGACAGACAAAGGGCGGCGGAAGCACCGTTCATCGAGAGGATGTCCGAATCGTTTTCACCATCGGCGCTGAGCAGAATGGCGATGATTTGTGTGTCGTAGAAATATCCTTTCGGGAAGAGCGGACGCAGCGGGCGGTCCGTCATGCGGCAGGTGAGGATTTCCTTTTCGGTGGGGCGGCCTTCGCGTTTGAAATAGCCCCCGGGGAAAACGCCGGCGGCGGAGGCTTTTTCCTTATATTCCACGGATAGCGGGAACCAGGTTTGGCCGGCTTTCACCTTGGTGGCGGAAACGGCGGTGACCAGGATGATCGTGTCACCGCAGCGGACGGTAACGGCACCGTCGGCGAGTTTGGCAAGTTTGCCGGTTTCGAACGTGATCGGATTGGATCCAACGTCGCTCGTGAGTGTGTGAATATTCATATTTGTTCTTTTCTTGTTTCTTCTTTTTGTGGTGCATACAGCCAACCCGACAGGGTGCCGGGGTGGCATTCGGTTTTTCAGGACAATACCTGCCGTTCCGATCTAACGGAGCGGTGGCGGGAATGGCCTGCGTCCCGGGCGGAACGGATGTGAGCCCGGGGCGTTTTCGCGCGACCGCCACAGGTGATATTCCCGTGGCGGTCTGGCGGAAAGTGTTTAGCGGCGAAGTCCGAGGGCTTGGATGACTTGCAGGTATTTCGCCTCGGAACCTTTCTTGATGAAGTCCAGCAACTTGCGGCGCTGGGAAACCATGGTCAGGAGGCCGCGGCGGGACGAGAAATCCTTCTTGTGAAGGTTCAGATGGTCCGTCAGGTGGAAAATCCGCTGGGTGAGGAGTGCCACTTGATAAGGGGCGCTGCCGGTGTCACCTTCATGGAGTTGATAGTCTTTGAGGTTGATGTCTTTTTCGCTCATGTTCTTAGGGGATGAGTCCAGCGCTTGCCAGACCGTCCTTGGTTGAGGGTTGCCGGGGGAAAATACCCCGAAATACGGGCATGGCAAGACAAATGGTGGCCCGCCTTAAGAATTCGCACAATACAGGGGTGCCAGATGGACGCCATGCTTGACTCGGGACGGGGAAGCAGGCATCTCTTGCCGCATGAAACCGCAGCGCTTCGTATCTTTGTGTATTGCCATGGCGTTGTCCTGTGGACTTGCACCGGCCCAGAAAAAGCCCGCTGCCGCGCCACCGCCAGCGGAAGGCGAGGTCATCAGTGAACCGGTGCCGCCGCAAGTGGAAGCCTCTGCCGTGGCCGCGGTGGCGAAGTTGGGCGATGAGGTGGTGCTCGGGCGCTATCAGATGGCGGTAGAGCGGATGAATCCGATGTGGAAGGAGCGTGCCGCCCGGCGCATGGGCGGCATGGATGCCCTTGAGAAACAACTGGCCAGCGTGGCCGCACAGATGGTGCAGCAGGGCATCAGCATGATTTCTTTCAAGCCGCAAGGGCAACCGCGTTCGTATGAGGTTGCCCCCGGCAAAAAAGTGGTGAAAGAAAACGGGGTGGACACCGAGAAATTGGTTTTCACCAAGTGGTTGGTGCTGGTGCCGACTGTTAGAAAGATCCGGATCATGCGGGAAGGCACCCCGAAGCCGCTGGTGATCGAGAGCATCGGCTATCAGGTCGCCATTTCCGACAAGGGCAAGAACGATTGGACCTTCATTGATGGAGCGGGCCTCAGTGTGAACGATTTGCGCGGACTGTTCGTCACGCTGCCACAAAACATGGAACTGCCGCCGGTGGAACAACGCGAATCACGTTAGAAGCACGTCATGGCGGCAAGAAGCAAGCAATTCATCGAGCGGCAGGCACTGCACCGCAAACTGCTCGCCCTGTGGCAGCAGGGGCAGAGCCCGTACTGTGAGGTTCGCGGGTCGGAGATCCACGGTCGTGGGGTGTATGCCAGATGTTTCATCCCGGGAAAAACCCGGATCTGCGAATATGTCGGCGAAATCATCGACAAGAAACAGAGCGCGCGCCGGGGGGTGGCCCTGCACGCGAAGTCCATGGAAACCGGCGACGCGGCGGTGTATATTTTCACGCTTTCGAAGAACTTCGACATTGACGGCAACGTGCCATGGAACACGGCGCGCTTGATCAACCATTCGTGCTCGCCGAATTGCGAGGCATGGATCGAGGGGCGGCGGATTTTCATACACGCGCTGCGCGACATTCGCGCGGGCGAGGAACTCACGTATGATTACGGCTTCGATGTGGATTGTTATGAGGAACATCCGTGCCGGTGCGGCGAACCGGAATGTGTCGGCCACATCGTCAGCCGCGAGCAATGGCCGGAACTCCGGAAACTGCTCAAAAGCAAGCGCGGCAAGAAACCCAGCTAACCGCCCTGCATGAGTTGGAAGCCCCACCAGACGAGCGTGCAGGTGGCGATGACGAGCAGCAGCAGCAGCAAGAGGCTGCGGTTCTGGGTGCGCAGGACGTTGACGACTTCGCCGCGCGAGACCAACTGTTCATGCTGGATGCGGTCGACGCGCACCTGGATTTCTTCCAGCGGTGGCATCGTGACATCATTTTCGCGGCGTTCGCGGGCGATTCTTTCGCGGATTTCCGCGGATTCCCTCTCGCGTTTGAGGAGTTGCAGTTCCGCTTCGCGGATTTTGGCCAACTCCAGTTCTTCCATGCTGCGGGTGCTGCGTCTCATGGCGGAACGTGGCGGTTATTTTAACAGATAGATAACGAGTGCCACGCCGCCGAGGACGCACACCGGCAGGTTGAAGGCAAAGCCGTTGCGGAGATTGGTGAGAAACTCGGATGCCGCCGCGTGGTTTTTGTGCGCCCGCTTGCGTTTGGACTCCCGCCCGAAAATCGCGCCGCTGCGACTCCCTGCGAAATGCGCGGCGGCCTGGTCATACTCCTCTTCGGCAAGATCAATGGCCATGGTCGCCCGCTCCAGTTTGTCGGAGAGGTTTTCGCGGATCCATTGATCAGGGTTGATTTTCTGGATTTTGTCGAGGTGGGCGGCGAAGCAGGTACGGCACTGCTCGACATCCTCGGCCTCGTTGCGGATTTCAAACAAGACGCGATCGATGAGTGTGAGCGACGTGGTGAGTTGTTCAGTCAGTTCGGCCTGATGGGTCACGAAGGCGCGCTTGCGGTTTGTGAGTTCCTCGAGTTCCTGTTTCTGGCGTTCCAATTGCTCGCGTTGCTCTTGGATGCGATCCAATTCCTCTTGGGCATCCTTGAGTTTGCGGTCGTAATCCTCGGTGCGATCAGACAGGCCGGAGGGCTGCATTTCCATTTGTGTCGAACGGATTCTGAGGTGGTGGGTGTGATCGGTAGAGGTAGCCATGGGTGCGGGTGGTTGGAAAGATGCTTGCGCTTTACCATAAACCACTTCATTCATCCAACAAAATATTTCACTTTTGTTTAATAAAGCACCGCGCGCTCATTTTCCGGCGCTTCCGGGTACCGTGATAACAGGTCGGCAGAGGCCATCTCAGATATGAAACATCGGTCCGCCCGGGTTGTGAGCGAGGGTCTCCAGGGTGATGGCGTCAAGCGCCTGCTGGAGGGCTGAGGAAATCTGATCCCAGGCGAAGCGGACGGACTGGCCGGATTCGCCATCGCGGGCCACCGAACATTGGAGCAACGAGGGGTCCACGGCATCCACCACATGGCGCAGGGTGATGACACCGGGCATGCGGGCGAGCAGGTAGCCGCCGGACTGGCCACGGCGGCTTTCGACGAGTCCGGCGCGGCGGAGATCATTGAGAATCTGCACCAAAAAGTTGGCCGAGACGGCTTCTCGTTGCGCTAAATCCTCAAGACGTGTAAGAGTACGTCCGTCATGGTGCTGCGCGAGCTGTACCAACGCCCGGCACGCGTATTCCAATTTCTGCGATATCTTCATGAGCCCATCCCAACAGACCGAAACCCAGTCGGCGAGCACGAATGCCGACAAGCTGTGTGTCGGGGAATCCATCGACCTCGGGAATGCATGGGAATCGTTGCGCGATGAGGCCCGGCGGATGGTCGCCGCGGAGCCGGCGCTGCAGCAACTGGTGGACAATGTGATCCTTTCGCGTGCAACGCTCGCTGCCGGATTGGGAGCCCATCTGGCCCGGCGCATGGCACGCGAGGACATGCCCAGGGACGCCATGGAACAGCTTTTCACCGAGGTATTAGCCAAGTATCCGCACATCGTTGAACGCGTGATGCGCGACATGCACGCCATGTTCGAACGGGATGCCGCCTGCTTCTCGCTGTTAGAGCCGCTGCTTTTTTTCAAGGGTTTCCTGGCGTTGACGAGCTATCGGATTTCCCATCAACTCTGGCACGATGGACGGCGCTGGCTGGCGCTTTACATGCAAAGCATCGCCAGCGAATCCTTCGCCGTGGACATCCATCCGGCCGCCCGCATCGGCTGCGGCATCTTCCTCGACCACGCCACATCCTTTGTCGTCGGGGAAACGGCCATCATAGAAGACGATGTGTCGATCCTGCATGAAGTCACGCTCGGCGGCACCGGCAAAATGGCGGGCGAGCGCCATCCTATCATCCGCTCCGGAGTGCTGCTCGGCGCGGGCGCGAAAATCCTCGGCCGGGTGGAAATCGGCACCGGCGCGAAAGTGGGGGCCGGCAGCGTGGTGCTCAACGATGTGCCACCCCATACCACGGTGGCGGGCGTGCCGGCTGTCATCGTCGGAGCATCCAGCGAAGCGAATCCGGCGATCGAAATGAACCAGAAACTCAACTGCGGAAGAACCGCCTGACAACATGCCAGCCCGACTCATCACCCTCCTGCTCGTCGTTCTTGTCGCCGCCTCGTGCGACAAACTGAAAAACCTTGCCGCCAAAACCTCTACTTTGATGAAGGCGAAAATCACCGGGCAAGCCGATGAGAGCGAGAGTCTCAAGGTGGACGAACAACTCCAGAAACTCGTCGATCAAACCGCTGAAGGGGCGGTTTTTCGCAAGGATTTGCCGTTTCCATCGCATCTCGAAGTGTCCACCACACGCCGCCATGAAATGTCCGGCCGGTTCTTTGAGTCGTCCGCCATCGGCAAGCAGGCGGATGTGTTGAAGGGCACCCAGACCACCCTCACGCAATTCAAACGTGAGGGCGACATGATCCGCTACACGCTCGAACAATCGGATTTTGCGTTGCCTGTCTCCGACAAAGCGGAGGCGGAGAAAAAAACCGCCCCCAAGACCACCGCGGCGGCGGCGTCCGCCGCCCAACCCGTGACCTTCCGCAAGACCGGAAAATCCTGGGGGGCGGATCAACGCGGTGATTTCCGGGCTGCGGCTCTGGTGCAGGAACTCGCTCCGGTGTTCGATCAACTTCTGATAGAGAACGCGTTGGCATCGCGTCCGTTGTGGTTCGCGAATCACCGCTTCAAGGTGGGGGATCCGGTTGTCGTGACCGGCGACGTCCTGCCCATGCTGATAGCCGGGAATGCGAAGGGCTCGTTGACGCTCAAGCTCGAATCCTTCGAACCCGTAGAAGGACATCCCTGCGGCGTGTTCTCGATCACCGGCGACTACCAACGGAAGTCATTCCCGGATTTCGAAGGCCGTTTCATCGACGAGGAGGTCACCATCCAATCCGGAAAAATCTGGCTCTCGCTTGTCTATCCGATCATCCTCAGGGAGGATCTGGACACCATCCGATCTTTCAAATCCGGAGGGCGTGGAGGCCTCGTGAGTCGGGGCCAGGGCTCCGTCAAGGTTTCCGTGAAGCGTGTCTGGAAGTGCTTGGCCCCATGACCCATGGCGGCCGGCATTGCCGGCGGTGAGGGTTTTTCGAACAGGATGGCGGAACGGACGGGACTTGAACCCGCGGCCTCCAACGTGACAGGCTGGCGCTCTAACCAACTGAGCTACCGCTCCATGCACTGTTCGGCGAGGCGGAAGCTATGGGACCGCCCGATTGTGCGCAACACCTTTTTTTGACCTGCGGGAAATTTTTTCGAAGATTTTTTTTCAGGACAGGGCGGCAACGGCGATTTCCAGGCTCGGCAGATCCTCCACCGAGTGAACAACCAGGTCTTTATCGATTTTCGCGACCAAGCCGGCAATGACTTTCCCGGGGCCGAGTTCGAGGAATTGGCGGTGTCCCATGGCGGCAAGTGCCTGGATCGAGGCGGTCCAGCGGACCGATCCGGTAACCTGTTGTTCGAGCATAGAGCGGATTCCGTCGGCCTCGGAAACCACAGTCGCCGCATAGTTGCAGACGACGGGCAGGGCGGGTTTGCGGATCGACAGACCGTTCAGTTCGACAGCCAACTGGTCTTGGGCTTTGCGCATCAGGCGTGAGTGGTAGGCCCCCGCCACATTGAGTTTGATAACGCGGCGGATGCCGAATTCCTTGGCTCTGGCCAACACTGCGGCGATGTTCTGAACGGTGCCGGAAAGCACGATCTGGCCGGGTGCGTTGAAGTTGGCGATATCCACATCCACCGCAGCGGCAAGTGCCCGGATCTGGTCTTCCTCACCGCCGATCAATGCGGCCATGGCCCCTTCGCTGGCAAGACAGGCTTCTTCCATGAAAACACCGCGCTTGCCGACGATGCGCAGACCGTCCTCAAACGTGAATGTTCCGGCGGCGGTATGGGCGGTGAACTCGCCGAGCGACAGTCCGGCGGCAGCAACCGGAGTGAGATTCGGCAACCGCTCGCGGATCAACGCGAGCGCCATCAAGCCATGGAGGTAAAGCGCGGGTTGGCAACGGGAGGTTTTCGCGAGCACCTCATCAGGCCCCTCGAACATGATTTCCGAAAGCGCGAATCCAAGGGTTTGATCGGCCTTGGCGGCCATGTCGCGGGCCGTGGCGGATGTTTCCACGAAGTCCTTGCCCATGCCCGTTTTCTGGGCCCCTTGTCCGGAGAAAAGAAGAACGATTTGACTCATGTCGAGCGGATGTCTAGGGGAATGCGCCCGGTGTGCAAAGAGGAATTATGAGCAAAACTTTACGACCGTTCCGGGGTTTCACCCAAGCCCCTTTGCACACAATCCATCCCACTGCCATGAAAACACCACGATTTTTCCGCCCGAACATCCTGAGCACGGCCGCGCTCGCCGGATTTTTGATGAATCCCATGAACCTCTCCGCACAGGAAAGGGACAACCGTCATCCGCAGCCCCCACCGCCACCCGAACGGCAAGCCGCCAATCCGTCCCCGGACGCCCCCGGTCAGCCACCCGCTGCGAAAATCCAACACCTGCGCCGGGCCGCAGAGCTTCTCCAAGCCGCAGGATTCGAGAAAATGGCCGCCCAAACCCAGGCGGAAATCGGACGCCTCGAGGCCGAATCCCGGCGTTCGGAAGGCCAATCTTCCCGCAATGACAATCGTCCCGATGCCATCGCCGCACTCAAGAATGAATTGAAGCAACTGCGCCGCGAATTGGAGGAACTCCGCAACCAAGTCCGCGACCTGAAGGCGGATCGTACCCCCAAACACAGCCCCCAACCTCCCCACACGCCGCAAGCGCAGCCACCTCAGGATGCACCGCAACCCCAGATGCCACCGCCGCGGGCCACGCGCCCACGTTCCCATCCAAATAATCAGGATGCTCCCAATCCAGGGAGCGAGCGGCCTCAGTGATTTCCGCATTATAGACACCATGCGAGCGGTCATTCAACGGGTGCTGGAAGCGGCGGTGGTGGTTGAAGGTCACGAAGTTTCGCGCATCGGCGCGGGGTTGCTGGTGCTGCTAGGCGTGGCGCAGGGCGACACTTCCGCGGATGTGCAATGGCTAGCCGCCAAAACCGCGAAAATGCGGATTTTCCCCGATGCGGATGGCAAAATGAACCTGTCGGTGGCCGAAGCTGGCGGAGGGGTGTTGGTGGTGAGCCAATTCACCCTGCACGCCTCCACCAAACAAGGCAACCGCCCGTCCTTCATTCGTGCGGCCGTACCTGCGGTTTCGGAACCGCTCTACGAGGAGTTCTGCCGCGCGATGGAGACCGCGACCGGCCGCCCGACCGCCCGGGGAATCTTCGGTGCCTTCATGCATGTGCCCCTGGTGAATGATGGTCCCGTCACCATTGTGATCGATACACGCTCACTCGAATAAGCAATCTCTTGCATCGCACGGCGCGACTACCTAGTTTTTCGCCGCCGTGCCGATAAATGCCATTCTCGCCCTTGAAGACGGACGCTGTTTTGAAGGTACCTCCTTTGGAACCACCAGCACCACCACCGGTGAAATCTGCTTCAACACTTCGATGACCGGCTATCAGGAAGTCATCACCGACCCGTCTTATCGCGGCCAGATCGTTGCCATGACCTATCCGCAAATCGGCAATTATGGCATCAACCCGCAAGACGGCGAATCCTATGGCCCGCATATCCGCGCCCTGGTCATCGGCGAACTGTGCCAAATCCCATCTAACTGGCGCGCCAGCCAACCGCTCGCCACTTACCTCGCCACCCACGGCATTCCCGGCATCGAGGGAATCGACACCCGGGCGCTCACCAAACACCTCCGCTCGCGGGGCGCCATGCGTGCCTGTGTGAGCACGCAACTCACCCGCGATGCCGCCATCGCCGCCGCCAAGGCCTCTCCCTCGATGGCGGGCATGGACTATGTGAAGGAAGTCTCCACCCGTACGGACTACTGTTGGAAAGATGAATCCCGCCGTTGGGTGTTGCCCAACCCGTCAACCGGACACCCCGGACCTTACGACGATCTTCCGCCAGTGCGCCACCGCATCGTCGCCTACGATTTCGGCATCAAGTTCAACATCCTACGCCGCCTGCGCCAAGCGGGATTCGAGGTGAATGTGGTGTCCGCCACCGCCACCGCCGCCGCCGTGCTCGCACAAAAGCCGGATGGCATTTTCCTTTCTAACGGACCAGGCGACCCCGCCGCGCTAGACTACATCCACCGGGAGCTCCGCCAACTCATAGGCAAAAAACCGATCTTCGGGATTTGCCTCGGCAACCAACTGCTCGCGCATGCCTTCGGCGGCACCACCTTCAAGTTGAAGTTCGGCCACCGCGGCGGCAATCAACCGGTCAAAGACCTGCGTACCGGCAAAATCTCCATCACCTCGCAAAACCACGGCTTCGCGGTCGATCCCGACTCGCTGCCACCGGATATCGAGGTCACCCATGTCAATCTCAACGATGGCACCGTCGAAGGCATCCGCCACCGCGAGTTGCCGGTGTGCAGCGTGCAATACCACCCGGAAGCCGCTCCCGGCCCTAACGACGCGTGCTACTTGTTCGCGGAATTCGCCACCATGATTGAAAAAAACATTTCTCCCCGGATTTCATGCATTGAAAAAACAGGATTTTGAACCGCGAATGCACACGCACCCATTATTATGAACATCATCATCACCGGTCTCCAGTGGGGGGACGAAGGCAAAGGCAAAATCGTGGATTATCTAACCGAATCCGCGGATGTCATTATTCGCGCCCAGGGTGGCAATAACGCCGGTCACACCGTGATCACCGATGGTGATAAATACGTGTTGCACCTCCTGCCCTCGGGCATCCTCTGGAATGCGAAAACCAATGTCATCGGCAACGGCGTGGTGATCGACCCGGCCGGCTTGGTCCAGGAAATCGAACGGATAGAAGCCAAAGGCATCGCCATCACCCCTAACAAGCTGCTGATATCCGACCGCGCCCATGTCGTGCTGCCCTGCCACAAGGAACTCGACGCCGCCCGCGAAGCCGCCCTCGGCGACCAGAAAATCGGCACCACCAAACGCGGCATCGGCCCCGCTTACGCCGATAAAATCAACCGCTGTGGCCTGCGCATGGCGGATCTCATGGACCGTGAGTTCGCCACCGCGCAAATCACCCGCCGCGTGGCCGAGGCCAACTCCGTGCTGGCCCACCACGATCTCACAATATTCGACGCCGGACAGGTCATCGACGAGGTTTTCACCGCATTCGAAAGACTCCGTCCGCACATCACCAACACCATTCCCATCCTTCATGCCGCGTGGAAATCCGGGAAAAGCCTCCTGTTTGAAGGCGCCCAGGGCACCTTGCTCGATATCGATTTCGGCACCTATCCGTTCGTCACCTCATCCAACACAACAGCCGGCGGTTCCTGCACCGGTTCCGGCCTGCCGCCCACCGCCATCGATGCGGTGATCGGCGTGTGCAAGGCGTACACCACGCGGGTTGGTTCCGGCCCCTTCCCCACCGGCGATCAAGGGCTCTCGGATTACCTGCACGGCCTGGGTCGGGAATTCGGTGCCACCACCGGCCGTCCGCGTGGCTGTGGTTGGCTGGACACGGTGTTGTTGCGTTTTGCTTGCATGGTCAATGGTGTCACCGGTCTGGCCGTCACTAATATGGACGGCCTCGATGCCTACGAAACCCTGCAAATCTGCACCGCCTATGACATCGGTGACGAACTCCACACGCTGCCACCCGCCGACCGCACGGCGTGGGCCCGCGCCGTGCCCGTTTACGAAACATTGCCCGGCTGGCAGTGCGACACCACCAGCATCACATCCTACCAGCAACTCCCGGAACGCGCCAAATCCTATCTGAACCGTCTGGGCCAACTCTGCGGTGTACCCGTCGCGTTTGTCGGCGTGGGTCCAGACCGCAAACAAACACTCATCGTACCAAAGGACGATTAAGACATATAGGACCTATAAGTCCTATATGTCCCATGCCCGTACTTCAACCACCATGCCCGCCTATCCTGATAGCCCGCGCCACATCGCCGTCATCATGGATGGCAACGGCCGCTGGGCGAGAGAACGGGGCCTGCCGCGCCGCGAAGGCCACCGCGCCGGCGCGGAATCCGTGCGCGAGGTGGCCGATGCCTGTATCGAATGCGGTGTCGATTACCTCACGCTGTTCGCGTTTTCCTCGGAAAACTGGAACCGCCCGGCAGCCGAAGTCACTGCGCTCATGGGCCTGCTGGATCGTTTCCTCGTGGAAAAATCCAAGGACCTCGACCAACAAAACATCCGCCTCCTCGCGATCGGCCAACTGGACCGACTCCCGGCAAAAACCCGTGGATTGTTAGACAAAATCATGACCCGCACGGCCCACCACAGTGCCTTGACCCTGGTACTGGCCCTTTCCTACGGTGGACGTGAGGAGATCGTCTCCGCAGCCCGATCACTCGCGGCGGATGCGGCGGCAGGAACACTGGCTCCCGCCGCAATCGACGCCACGCTTTTCGCGTCGCGCCTGCAGACCGCCGCCATCCCGGATCCGGATCTGCTCATCCGCACGTCCGGCGAAATGCGCGTCTCCAATTTCCTCCTCTGGCAAATCAGTTACGCCGAAATCGTCATCGTGAGAAAATACTGGCCGGATTTCCGCCGCAACGACCTGATCGAGGCGGTACGGGAATACCAGCGCCGTCACCGCCGCTTCGGCACGCTTTAGCCATCCCTCACATGCTCGGAATCTGCACCAACTTGCTATACTGATAGGCCTTCTTCGCCAGAAAATCCGACTTCTGGTCCTCTGTGAACGGACGCTTGCGCAGTTCGTCCACCGCGAAATCGGATAGCACGGTCAGGGAAACCGCCATCGCCGATATCCGTCCCGCCTTCAGTTCATCCTCCGTCACGGTGCTCCCGGTGACCTGCGCTTCTATACCGGTCCCCTTGATTTTCAGCGACCGGGTCACCTGATCCGTACTCGTCTGCCCGATCGTCACCGGCACATTGACCACTTGGCTCGTCGTGCCCGTCACATGCGTCACCTCCACATGAAAGGTGATGGTGAACTGGAAAACGTTCTCGCACAGGAAATTCCGCACCTCGTCAAGCCTGTCGGAATATATCCCGAACGCGGCGGTCAAATCGGGTTTTCCTAACAGATCCTTGAAGGTATTGTCGGGATTGACCAGCAGGCGGTTCAACACGAAGGTCTGGAAGATGTTGCCGTTTTTGTCGATCGGGTCCTTGTAGTCGAGGCGATAGGCAACGCACGAAACATCCCCCCCCATGTCCTGTTTGTTGTTGATGCCGATCTCGCCGTCGTAGCGATCCGTCGCACCCGAGAAGAAGATCAACTCCACGGCATTGGTGCTGGCGAGCTTCACGCCCGGCAGTTTTTCGGAACACACAGCCGAGAGCCATTCATACTTGTTGCCCCTGCGGGTGACCATCGCTTCGAAGTCACGGGCCATGCTGTCCACCATGGTTTTGGCCTGGCGCGCCGCGCGGAGTTCGGCACGGCTGCGGTTCCAAGTATCAATGGCGATGGATGTGACGGACACCAACACGGTCACGATGATGGTGGTGATGACCATGGCCACCATCAGTTCCAGCAGGGTGAAACCGCGTTTGGAGGGGACAATCCGCTGGGTGTTCATGGAGTCGGCGGGTAGGATGTTAGCGGCGTACCGCCAGATTGCGGGTGAACACCGGCTTCTTGTTCTTGAGTGATGCAAAGGTCTTGTTGAATCCACCATCCGGTCCGAAGTAGGATGCTTTTTTCGACGGCAGGGTGAAAAAATCCGCCGCGAATGCAATCACCGCATCCGGATAATCATCGGCGGAAGCCGCATTGCCGCCCTTGCCCTTCGGGTCCGCGATGGTACCTGGAGTACCCGGTTTCATTTGGCCGTTGGCAAAGACGAGTTGCGTGCATTTCACCAGATAAACGCCGCCTTCAACCGCCGCCAGATCCTCAGTGAGTTGGGCATCGCTTTTGCGCCTCGCCATGGTGACCACCACATAGTCCTTGCCAGGCATTTTGCCCTTGATCGCGGGCTCGGGGGTCGGCGTGCCATCCGCGCGGAGGCTCGTCAACCTGCCCCGGTATTGATAGATCAGCAGGGCTTCACTCGCGGTATTGGAATCCCGAATCCACTCGAAGGCCTTGGCAAATCCGGTCTTGAGCGCGGACGAAGCCGAGCCGCTGCGCAAGGTGACCATTTCCTGCTCCAGAGTGGTGGCAATACGATCCACTTCTTCCACGTTGAGGGCCTTGCGGATGCCGGCAACGGCCGGACCGAAGACCATCATGAATCCCGTCAGCAAGACGGTGAGCACGCCGATGGCGAGGAGCGTCTCGATCAGGGTAAAGCCCCGTTTCCGGGATGGAAAATAGGTAGGCATGATTCAGAATTTGTCTCCGGATTTCAGGGATTTCAGGGCCGCACCCATTTGCTCGGGACTGCGGAACACGGAGGTGCGGCCATTGCGCCAGATGATGAAACCGCCGAAATCGCGTTTGCCCGCAGCCATGACACGCGGCGGATGTGCGGTGGCCGCTTGCCCCGTATTCCTCGAGCCGTTGCCAATGATGAAACTCGCCCCGGGCGTCTTGCAGATCCCCTGGTCGTTGAATTCATAGATGAAATAGGTGCCCTTGAACTCGGCCTTCACATCCTTGATGCGTGAATCCGTCATCTCGGTGATCGCCTCCGACCCGACGGCATGGTTCTTCTTGCTGAATCTCTCGCTGAAATAAACCTGATCCGGCAGAACCGCTCCGCGGCTGGACAAGACCCATTTCGGTTCCTGATCCGGAGTGCTCGTGGGAAGACCGTTGGCATCCACCTCCTCATAGGCGACTACCAAACGCCGGAGGTCGTGGTCAGGCTTGTTAGGCAGGGTCTTGGCCAGCAGCACACAGGCCCGGACATTCCGGCTAACCGCCGTAGTGCGGGCTTCGTCGAACAACGACTCGGTGATGGCCACGCCACTCGATACGCCCTTGCCACCCATGCCGCTCAAACCAATCGTGCCGGCAGTCATGAGAATGGAAATAATGGCGATGACAACAAGCATCTCCAACAACGTGAAGGCGGACTTCCGCCATCTGAAATCAGGTTGCACGTGGATGGATTGCATGGACTGAGAAATCGTGTTGGGAGCAAGATGCATCACCTTTGCCGCACCCGCAAGCAAAAAATGTCCATACATCGCGACTACGCGGGGCGGCTGTTTGCGGGAAATCTCCCGGCATGGGGTCCGGAGATCCAGGCCCATGCGGGACGGATCATGTCCCGCACATCTTTATGAGCGGCTTCCCAACCAAGAATCCGCTTCGCCAGCGTGGGGTCGGCCACCAGCGAGTCGGGATCCCCCGCGCGGCGCGCACCGTATTTCACAGGCACTTTTTTGCCGGTGACTTCCTCAACAGCGGCGATGATCTCTTTGACCGAAACCCCGACACCCGTGCCCAGATTGCAGCAAAAGGATTCTCCTCCGGCTGCCAAATGATCGAGTGCGCGCGCATGGGCATCCGCCAAGTCTTCCACGTGGATATAATCACGGATGCAAGTGCCGTCCGGTGTCGCATAGTCAGTGCCAAAAACCTCCAGGGTGGCGATTTCCCCGGTCACCGCCATCATCACCCGCGGAATCAGGTGGGTTTCCGGACGATGGTCTTCGCCGGTTTTGCCATCAGACGCGCTGCCGCTGGCGTTGAAATAGCGCAGACAGGCGCTACGCAAACCCCACGCAACTCCGCAATCAGCGAGAATCCACTCCACCATCAACTTGCTGCGTCCGTACGGGTTGATCGGATGTTGCGTGTTGGATTCGGTGATCGGCAATGCGTCCGGTACGCCATAGGTGGCGCAGGTGGATGAAAAAACGAATACCTTGCAACCGGATTCCTGCATCACCTGGAACAGTTTGATCGGCTCCGCAGTGTTGTTCTGAAAATACTTCAGCGGATTGGTGACGGATTCCCCGACGTATGCGTAGGCGGCAAAGTGAATCACCGCGCCAAACCGGTGCTTGGCAAACAACGAGCGCACCAATGCCTGATCGCCGACATCACCCACAACCAATTCGACGCCGGGATCGACAATCGCCTGGTCATGACCGAACACAAGGTTGTCCAACACCACGATTTGCCGCCCTTGGCGGGCGAGCAGACGGACGGTGTGGGAGCCAATGTATCCAGCTCCCCCAGTGACGAGAATCGGCGTGCCCGGGGTAGTCATGCGTTGCGGGAACCATCAAACCGAAGAATGCCGGATGTTGTCAACCCATGAGAAATGGCTGAACAAAAAAATTGCTGGAAAACAGTTCGCATAATTCCCCGTCTTGTGCCATCATCCAGCCATGAAGAAAAATCTTCGTCATTGGGCAGCCGCTGCGGTGGGAGCCGCAGCCGCGCTTGCATTCACATCCTGCGTTTATGATCCCTATTACGCGTCCGGCGGCTACGGGAACGGCTACGGGAACGGCTACGGGAGCGGTTATGGAGGCGGCTACGGAGGCGGCAATGGTTACGGTTACGGGGATGGCTACGGCTACGGCGGCAGCAATTTCTCCACTTCGCTGTTCGTCAGTACCGGTGATCCGCGGTGGGGTTACGATCCATACTGCTACAGTTATTACGATTACCACCGCCGCTGTTATTACGACCCCTACCTCTACGGTTACTACCCCATCGGTTATCGCCCGCCCATCATCATCGGCGCACCGCATCCGCATGGCTGGCGTCACGGCCATGGCTACTGCCCGCCACCCCGAAACGTGCGCAACGTGACAGTCGTGAACTACCGCAACCGCGAGCATGCCTATCGAAATTCCAACTACGGGTGGGCGAAACAGGTCCGCATGGCACCGACTTCCCATAACCGCGTCCAAAACCAAAACTTCAACCAAAACCGCTATCACAAAAACACCAGCGGACCACCGCCCCACACCGGTAATTACAAACCCAAAGACCACAACACGGGCCCCTACGCGCAAGGCGTGAATCCGAACGTCCAAGCACAACACAACAACAAGTATTCCACCACTTACCGCAGGCCGCCACGGGACAATTCAATGCCGCAAATGAACACCTTGCCACCGCCCAACCAATACCAGAAAAAAGGACACTCATCCTCACAATTCACCCCCCAAGGTGGCAACCGCGGCGGCAACCTCCAAAACCCTCCCCCCAATTCTCACGGCAGGAATCCCAATCCCCCGAAAGAATCCGGTCCTTCCAAGCATAAACAACACAAGGATCTCCAAGGACTCGGTCAGGGTTGAATTCCAACATCCGGAACATCAACTCACCTCCCGCCGTGCGCGGTCGCGGCGGAGGTGGGCGAGGGTGACGCGGGAGCGCAGCAACCAGCGACCATACAGCCAGCCCACCAGCCCGCCACCAACGTGACAGGCATGCCCCACTTGAAAGCATGAACCCATGCCGTGGTCGTCGAGCATCCTGCCCGCCACGGACCAGCCGGGCAAACCCAGTGCCGGATCGATCAGGGCCAGGGATAACTCCATCACCATGATCCCTAGTCCCAGGCTTTTGCCGGAAACCGGCAACGGCCACATCCGCGACTGCGGGGATAACGTGACCAACAGCAATAACAGCGCCATACACCCGCCCGACAATCCGACTAACAACCCCGAGCCCAGCAGCAAGTGACATAACCCGCCGCCCACCACGCCAGCCAAGGTCACCCGCATCATCGTCAGCCATCCGGTCATCCACTCAATCCTGGAACCGATCACCAGCACCCACAACGCGTTCAGTCCCGCATGCCACCATGCGCCATGCAAAAAACCATAACTGATCATCTGCCAGATTTTTCCTGATAGAAACCCGTCACGGCTCAACCCGAGGTTTTCAAACACACCCTGGAGGGCACCGACTCCTCCCGCGTTGGCGACCCATGCCTCGATTCCCAAAACAATGCCACACCACCCCCAACACGCGGGCGACCGCCAGAGCTGGCCCGCATTCACGGTGGCATGGAAAATCGGCCCGCCGGATGCTTGCATGATAAAGGGGGCTTTCCGTTAGAACGCGTGCCGGCTTACTCGACCACGCGGGCGCGCGGTTCGCGGACAACCGTATTGGTCCCGCCGGCAAAGGTGACAAATGGCCCGCCTTCGAGCGGTGCCACCCCGGTGAATGCCACATCCGGCATTGCCGACGGGCGTCCTGCTAACGGAAAATCCTTGCGCAACGGAAAAAACGGATAACCCTCCCACATCAGGATGCGTTTCAGGTTCGGATGATTGGCAAACGCTATGCCCATCATGTCCCACACTTCGCGCTCATGCCAATCCGCGCCGGCCCACAGATCGGTGGCCGATGGCACCATCTCGTCCGCGGCCACCTTGGCCTTCACTCGCAGGCGCTTGGAATCATCCACACTGGCAATCTCATACACGATCTCAAAACGCGGATCCTCACCCAAATGATCCACGCTGGAAATATCGAGTATCATGTCGTAAGCCAGATCGTTCCGGCATTTCGCCAATACATCGTGCAGCGCGCCGAGTTGCACACGCAATGTATGCTCACCCCGGAATTCCACGGTTTCCACAATCATCCCTCCAAAGAGTTCACACAGTCGGGTCATATCGGCGGCGGATGACATGGCGGGAAAAATCGAATCAGGAAAATCCATCAAAAAACACCTTCTTCTGGGCGAGCGTGGATTTCTCGCCCTCGATCTTCTTCTGCAACTGCATCAGCCCCTCGATCAAGGCTTCAGGCCGCGGCGGACAACCGGAAATATAAACGTCCACCGGAATCAACCGGTCTATCCCCTGCAACACCGCATAACTGCGGTACATGCCACCGCTCGCCGCGCAGGCTCCCATCGCGACACACCATTTCGGCTCCGGCATCTGGTCCCAAATGCGCTTCACGGCCAGCGCCATCTTGTACGTCACCGTCCCGGATACCAGCAACACATCTGCCTGGCGGGGAGAAAAGCGCATCACCTCCATGCCAAACCGCGATATGTCATATCTGGCCGATGCCGTGGCCATCAACTCGATCGCACAACACGCAAGCCCCATCGGCATCGGCCACAACGAGTTCTTGCGCATCCAATTGATGGCGGCATCCACGCGCGTCACAATCACGTTGCCTTCGATCTTCGAATCATAGGCGGCGTCAATGGTGTTAGAGGTGGAGCTGGCCATGATATGCTGCGGACGCCCGTCACTCTGCCCGCCATCTCCCCTCCCCTCAAGCGCATTGTGCGGAAATCCCGCTTGGTGGATGATTGCACGATAATTGGCCCATAGTCGGCCAGTCCCCCGCTTGTCGCTTGATTCCCGGGCAATCCGCCCTGACTCTCCCCGCGTGCCCGATGCCGTTTACGTTCGCGACGCCTTTGCCCGCATTGCGGACCGCTATGTGCTCACCAACCATGTCCTGAGCTGCGGCGCGGACATCTGGTGGCGCAAGGTCGTGGCCGCGCGCATCCGCAGATGGAACCCGGCCCGCGTGCTCGACGTGGCGTCCGGCACCGGCGACCTGGCAGTGGAAATCCAGCGCCAATGCCCGGATTGCGAGGTGATCGCGGCGGATTTCTGCGCGGAGATGCTCGCCCACGCCGCCCGCCGCGGAGTTGCCAACACCCTCGTCGCCGATGCGCTCCACCTGCCGCTGTTAGACAACAGTTTCGATGTGGCTACCGTGGCTTTCGGGCTGCGCAACATGGTGGACTACCCGGCCGCCCTGCGCGAAATGCGCCGCGTGCTCAAACCCGGAGGCCGCCTCGTGATCCTGGATTTCTCGCTGCCGGACGGCCTGCTCCGCCGACCGTACCGGTTCTATCTGCATCACGTCCTGCCGCGCATGGCCGGCTGGCTTACCGGCCAACGCGACGCCTACGAATACCTCGGCGGGTCGATCGAGACCTTTCCTTCCGGCAACTCGATGATGGATTTGCTGGAAACGTGTGGGTTCGTAGAGATCCGCGCCACGCCGCTCACCGGCGGCGTGGCTGCGATCTATCAGGGCAGCCGCCCGAGCCTGTTGGTTGATGAATCCAAAATGGAGATGCCCTGTTGACTTGAGTAGTAACACCCATGCTTGATCGAAAATCCGTGCAATCCTTGGTCGGAAACATCACCATCCGGCCAATCCAACTCCAACCCCAGCTTTTAGCGTGAACAAATCCCCCACCATGAGCGCCCGCGATGCCGCCCTGGCACTCACCCGCCGCCTGCAAGCCGCCGGGCACGAGACGTTGTTCGCCGGTGGCTGCGTGCGCGACCGTCTGCTAGGCCACCCGCCGAAGGATTACGACATCGCCACCTCCGCCATGCCCGCCCAGGTCATCGCGCTTTTCCCGGAATCCAACGAGGTGGGTGCGCACTTCGGCGTGGTCATCGCCAAACACGGCGGCCACCATGTGGAAATCGCCACGTTTCGCACCGATGGCAGCTACCGCGACGGACGGCGGCCCGAAACCGTCACCTTTTCCACCCCGTTGGAAGATGCACAACGGCGGGATTTCACGATCAACGGGTTGTTTGAAATCCCGGAATCCGGCGAGGTCATCGATTTCGTCGGCGGTCTAACCGACATTCAGGCGCGCGTGATCCGCGCCATCGGCGATCCTGCGGCACGCTTCACCGAAGACGGCCTGCGCTTGCTGCGGGCCGTGCGATTCGCCACCACACTGGGGTTCACCATCGATCCGGCAACGGACACGGCCATCCGGCAATGCGCCAGCCTGCTGGACCGGATATCCCCCGAACGCATCCGCGACGAGTTTTCAAAAATCCTCACGTCGCCGCGCCGCCGCGCCGGCATCGAGCACCTCGTGAACACCGATTTGATCCGCCATTTCATGCCCGAGGTGCTGCCGATGATCGGCTGCGAGCAGCCGCCTGAATGGCACCCGGAAGGAGATGTGTACACCCACACCCTGATCATGCTCGGGATGCTCGCGCCCGACGCGTCGCTGGAACTCTGCCTCGCCGTGTTGTTGCATGACATCGCCAAACCGGCGTGCATGACGATCGATGAAGATACCGCTAGAATCCGCTTCAGCGGTCATGACTCGATGGGCGCGGAAATCACCGAGTCCATCCTGCGCCGGCTCCGCTACCCGAACGATACCGTCGCCACCGTGGTGTCCATGGTCGCCCGCCACATGCAATTCATGAACGTGCAAAAAATGCGCGTCGCCAAATTAAAACGCTTCATGGCCGCGCCCACCTTCACCGGGGAAATGGAACTCCACCGCGTCGATTGCGCCTCATCTAACGGGTTTACCGACAACTACGAATTCCTCCATGCCAAGGCAGCGGAGTTCGCCGCCGAACCGCTGATTCCGCCGCCCTTGGTCACCGGTCGCGACCTGATCCGGCTGGGCCTCTCACCCGGCCCGCACTTCAAGGAAATCCTCGAAACCATCCAGACCGAACAACTCGAAGGAAGAATCCACGAGCGCGAAGCCGCACTTGCGTTCCTGCGTGCACAAAATCCCGAAAATAATGCGTGAATCGCAGGCGGGATTGTGATGGGATCCAGTATAACACATGCAAGCGACACTTCTACCTCCCCGAAACCCGGCGCTGTGCGCACCGCTCACCTCCAACCGCGAACTTGGCGCTTGCCTCATTGCCAATGTTCCAATGCGTGAATTGCTTGCCGCGGACCTCAGCCGCGCGGGCCTGCAACTCGTGGAGCCCGAGTCCGCCGAACCCCGCGCCATCCGCATCCCGATCGACAATTGGATAGACATCAGTGCCCTGCTGGAACTCGGTCGCCACCTGGAATCCGCCCGCCTTGTCGATAGCGATGGCAACACGCTCGCTTGGAAAGGCTGCGTCCAAGCGGAAGAATGCATCGACGAAATCGTCACCGATGCCAGTTGTTTCTCCGTCATCTATCCGTGGGATCTGCTGCGCATGAGCGAGGATGTTCTCGCGTTGATGGATGAAACCTCGCTGCTTGGCGATGTCAGCCCGCGGGCCAACCTGTCGGGTGTCATCCGCCTCGGCATCGGTGCCCGCATCATGCCCGGCTCGGTAATCGAAGGCCCGGTACTCATCGGCGCGCACAGCGTGATCGGCCCGAATGCCTATATCCGTGGCACCACCAGCATCGGCGCTCACTGCCACATCGGCAACGGTGCCGAAGTGAAAAACTCCATCATCTATCCTCACACCTACATCTCCCGCCATTGTTACGTGGGCGATTCCATCATCGGCAGTCACGCCATCCTGGGAGCCGGCACTTGCACCGAAAACCACCGCCATGACGGACGCCACCACATTTCCATGATCAACGGCCACCCCGTGGATACCGGTCGCTTCAAATTCGGTGCCATCCTCGGCGACGGCGTCCATACCGGCGTCAATACCTCGATCGCCGCCGGTATCAAAATCGGCGTGGCCCGCACCACCACGCCGGGCACTGTCGTCAGCAAGGACTTGCTCTGAATTAATGATCGACGCCCTCACCCAGCTCATCCGGGATGCTTTCACCAATGCGGCCACCGATGTCTTCATCGTCGAGGGCGAAGCGCCGCGCATCCGCCACGAGGGGGAAGTGGTCGTGCTCCATCCCGGGCCGGTCACGCGTCAGGCAATGCTGGAATTCTGGCAGTCCTGCGGCATTGATCCGGCGACGCATGGCGAGGCGGACATCTCATGGCAGCTTCCCCATGGCGGCCGCCTGCGCGTGAATCTCTATCACACGCTCGGCCGCCTCGCCGCCGCCCTGCGGCCGATCCGCGCCCATATCCCGCAGCTCGCGGAACTCGGACTGCCCGCTCGTTTGTTAGAGTCCTGGCTGCAACGCCGCTACGGACTGATCCTGATCACCGGCCCCACGGGTTCCGGCAAGTCCACCACCGTGGCGTCCTGCCTGGATTGGATCAACCGGCATCTTGCCCGCCATATCGTCACGTTGGAGGATCCCATCGAGTTTCTGTTTGAGAACGACCTGTCGTTTTTCTCGCAGCGGGAAATCCGCCAGGATTCGGCGACTTTCGCGACCGGTCTGCGGGCCGCGTTGCGGCAGAGTCCGGATGTGTTGTTTCTCGGGGAAATCCGCGACCCGGAAACCGCAGTCACCGCGCTGCATGCCGCGGAAACCGGCCACCTCGTCATCTCCACCCTCCATAGTAGCAGCGTGACCGAAACCCTCGAACGCTTCTCCCACCTGCTCAAATCCGAAACCTCAGGTGCCCTCAACCTGCTCGCATCCCAGCTCATCGGCGTCATGGCCCAGCAACTCCTCCCGCGCCTCGGCGGCGGTCTCTTCCCCGCCCTCGAATACCTCCAGAACGAAGCCGCCACCCGCCGCTGGATCCTCGATAACAAGCTAACAGAATTGCAGGACCACCTGCGGAAATCAGACGGCACCACGAATTGTTCGCTGCTCGATTACCTCGTGGCCTCCACCCGCCAGGGATTCGTCGATGCGGATATCGCCCGCTCCGCCTGCCCGCGCCCGCAGGATTTTGATCGCGCGATGCGCGGGATTACGGGATAGTAGCGTCATGCCCATGCTGCGCGACATCACCGAATACCTGAAGGAAGCCGTCATGCGCGGAGGGTCCGACCTGCACCTCAGCGCGTGGGCGCCCGCCTGCGTGCGCATCAACGGCGCGATCCAACCCATTGATGAGGACACGCTCGATTCTAACAGCGTGCGCGACCTCATCCTCGACACGCTCACCGAGTCCCAGCGCGCCACCTTGGAACAGGAATGGGAACTCGACTATGCCCTGCAGGTCGAGGGTGTCGGCCGTTTCCGTGGCAACGTTCATATCGCTCGCGGCAACGTCGAGGCCGCGTTCCGCTTCATCTCCCAGGAAATCCCCGAATTGGAAACTCTCGGCCACCACGAGGTGGTGCACCATTTCTGCAACCTGCGCAGCGGCCTCGTGCTGGTCACCGGCATCACCGGCTCCGGCAAATCCACCACGCTCGCCTCAATGGTCAAACGCATCTCCGACACCCGCAGCGGCGTGATCATCACCCTCGAGGATCCCATCGAGTTCATCTTCCAGCACAGCTCGTGCCTGATCAAACAACGCGAAATCGGCGCCGATACCCACGGGTTTCCCCGCGCCCTGCGCCAAGCGCTGCGCCAGGACCCGGACGTCATCGTGGTCGCGGAAATGCGCGACCTCGACACCATCCGCATCGCTCTAACCGCCGCAGAGACCGGCCACCTCGTGCTCGCCACACTCCACACGCCCGACGCACCGCAAACCATCGACCGTCTGGTAGATGTATTTCCCGCCGACCAGCAACCGCAGATTGTCGCGCAGTTGTCCAGCACGCTGGGTGGCATCATCTGCCAACGCCTGATCCCGCGTGCCGACGGCCATGGCCGCGTCCTCGCCTCGGAGGTGTTGGTTCCCGGCCACGGCATGCGCAATTGCATCCGCGAGCGCAAACTCGAACAAATCGTCGGCCTGATGGAAATCGGCCACCGCGACGGCAACCGGACGATAGACCAAAGCATCGCCGTATTGTTAGAAGCCAACCTGATCACCCGCGATGAGGCGATTTTCCACAGTCGCGAACGCAAGAGCTTCGAAGCCCCGCCGCCAGAACCACGCAAAGCGAAATCGATCTGGACCTGAGCCAAAAGCCCTTATGGAAGCACCGTCCCCCAGTTATATCCTGACCCGCGCCGCCTTTGGGATCGCCCTGTTAGTGGCTGCTCTGGCCGGCTTCAGCTTTGTCAAAAAGAAGCAACACCAGGCCGCGATCAGCGCCGAACTCTCGTCGATCACCAGCGATAGTTCGTTCTTCCAACAGTTCTATGCCGAAGACGCCCGTAAATCCCTCGTGAAAGCCATCGGCCTGCTCGCCGAAGCCAACTCACTCGGCATCCCACCGGACCTGGCCATCAACCGCGCCCTGGGCGTCCAACCGAAGTTCTTCGCCACCAACGCCAAACACGATGACCCTCCGGCCCGTGAAAAAATCATCCGCTCGTGCCTGCGCAACAACTATCAGAATTTTCTCATGCTTGGCTATAAGGCGGATTTGCAAACACTCGCCAGCATGAAACAGGGCGATCTCCCACCCATCCCCAGCGGTCCCCAAAGCGACCGCAAACCGGAAATCGCCCTCCTGATCCCTTCCGCCATCTCTCCTGGCATGGAAAAAGTCATCGCCAATCTGATCATCCGGCCGCCCCAGCCCGATGGCCAGCCCGCAAGCGCCATCGAAATCGCCACCGCCAAACAACTCGCCTGCGATCTGGCGGACGCCCGTCTCATCGAAGAACCCGTCCGCGACCAGATCCTCAAGGACCTGTCCAAACCGGTGCCTTGATCATGAGGTGAAATGATGGAACATCTGGGGAGCGTCGGCATCTTGCCGGCTGCGTTCCGCATCCTGCGGAGCGCTCTTTTTTTTTCTTGCGGGACTTCGTCCCGGGCCATTTCCATGTTTCCCGGCGGGACGCCGGAAAATGCCGTCACGATGGCGGCGCTCCCTGATCCAATCCCCTCCCCTAGAGCACGGAATCGAAACGGATTGCTTGCATTTATCATCGCCTTGCGGCTTGTTACGTGCATGCCCATCACCAAGGAAAGCAAGAGTTCCATCAAAAAGGCGGCCGCCCGGTTGGTGCGTCAATTACCCGACTCCGCAGTTTGGGATGACTTGATGTATGAAATTCTCGTGCGCCAAAAAATCGAAGTCGGGCTTGCCAACCTTCATAACGGACGCAAACACACCCATGCCTCCATCCGCAAGGAGTTCGGACCTGCATGAAAATCACTTGGTCCGCGCAGGCACGCTGTGATCTGCGAGCCATCCGCAACTTCATCGCCCGTGACTCCGAGCATTACGCCCGCTTGCAGATCGAGCGCTTGATCGACCGCGTCGAACATACGGCGGGCATGCCATCCAAAGGTCACCCCGTTCATGAATTCATCGAGTCCGGCCTGCGTGAAGTTCATGAAGGCGGCTACAGAATCATCTACGGCATCCAGAATGAGGAGTTTCAAGTGGTGACCATCATCCATATGAAACAACAAATGAAGTAGGTCTTCGCCATTGAACAGCGTGAACCCGAGCGCATCCTCCGCGACCTCCGCGTTTCCCTTTTCTTAATCTTGCTGAGTTGGGCTTGGCGGTTGCAAACCGCCGCCACGGCTCTTCAGCCAGCCGCCCACCATGCGCCTCGCTCAACAATACATAAACGTAAATCATGCGTTTGTGATAGTTTGCCCCGTTAGAAGCGCAAGCTTCTAACGGGGCTGGCTCTTGGGAAAGCTCTCCACCCGCTCCAGCACCCATTTGGCGCAGGCATACCACTTCACCAAAACGAGGGGCGCGTCAGATCCGGGCGGTTTCATTTTTCAGAAAAAAAATTTCGACCGCCTGCGGCGGGGGCGTGGCGGCGGTTTGCAACCGCCAGGCCCTGATTTCGGAACCACCCGTTCCTCCACCTCAAGCGCCCGCTGGTTATTATTCGCATGGCGGTTACAAACCGCCGCCACATGCCAAAGGACAAAGGGATAAAGATCAAAAGGGAAGACTCACCTGTACCATTCATCCTCACTCGGAATCCACACTTTGGCTGCCACGTTCTTGGAATAGACGTAGCTGCCGGAAACCCCGGTTCGCGTAATCCCCGCAATGTAGGACACGCTCCCCATGCGGGTGTTGTAGAGCCCGTAGGTGTCCGTCTTGGCCACCGCGTTGAGGAACTCGGCGTATTGGCTGATTGTCGTCTCGTTCTTCGCGATCTGATAGGCGTGGGAAACCGCGCCATAAACGCCGCCGGTGGCCGGATGATCCGCCGCTTTGCCCGCGTTGCCAACGGGCACATAGGCGATATTCACGGCCAATGCCGGAGTGACAAGCGAAACGCCGGCCAAAACGGCCAGCCCGAGTGATAGAATCGTGCGGTTGTTTTTCATGATTTAAAAATCCGCTGGACATGCAAAAAAAATGCGGATCCGGCAAGGTTTTTCTCAAAAAATTCCATCCCATGTTCCCTGCGACCTCAAATCCTCAAAACCGCCTTGCCTTACAGCGCCGCGGAAACTATCCATCCTGTCGTGGACAATCCCGCAGACCCACTGGCACCCGCCGCTCACACCAATGACGGGTTTTTCAAAGCCGTGTTCTCCCAACCGGTATGCGCAATCGCGTTTTTCAAAAGCCACCTGCCGCCGGCCATCGTCGCCCGCATCGACTGGAAATCCCTTACTGTCCTCCCCGGCTCCTTCATCAAATCCAGCCTCCAACAAATCCACTCGGACCTGCTTTTCTCCGTCCGCAGCGGTGACCGCGAGACGCTTCTCTATCTCCTTTTCGAACACCAAAGCACTCCTGATCCAGCGATGCCGCTGCGCCTGTTAGGTTACGTCGTGGAAATCCTCATCCAGCACCACAAGGCACATGGGATGCCGCTGCCACCGGTCCTGCCCATCGTGTTGCACCAAGGGCCGGATACCTGGAACGTCTCCAGTGCCTTCGAGGATTTGTTTGATCTGCCGGACGAACTCGCCGCCGATCTCCTGCCCTTCCTGCCGAAGTTCCAACACGCCCTGCTCGATTTGACCCAATGCGATCCGGCCACCGAGGAAGGCGACACCCGCCTGCGGATCGTGCTGCAACTCATGAAACTGGCTCGCGAGCGCCAGTTGCTGCAATTCTTCCAATGGTTGGCGGAATCGCTGGTCGAGCAACTCCCCGACAGTTTTCTCGGTCAACTCCTGCTTTACGCCCTGCATTCCGACAGCGATCTTGACATCGAACAAATCTTCCATAAACTGTCCTCCAACCCCGAACTCGAACAAAGCACCATGTCAGTCGCAGAAAAACTGATCGCGAAAGGCCGCACCGAAGGCCGCACCGAAGGCCGCACCGAAGGCCGCACCGAAGGCCGCTTGGAAGGCCGCACCCAAGGGTTTTGGAGTGGGAAAATCCAAACCCTTCAGGAATTTCTGGATCTGCCGGTCACTCAACGCCAGACGCTCGAAGCCATGGAACTTGCGGAACTCGAGGCATTGCATGCAGGGCTCCATCGCGAATACGAGGTGCGCTTCAAGCGCTGAGCCGCCGCGCATCAATCTCCCTCCTCCCCAACTCCAGACTCGCCAGTCCGCCAGCGGCCCGCTTGTATCCGCCCGCCGATGGCTTCCACGTTTTCATTCAACTCGCTCAATGCAGCCCAGCGCCAGGCCGTCGCCGCCTTGGACGGACCCGTCATGATCCTGGCTGGCGCGGGCACCGGCAAGACCCGCACCGTCACCTGCCGCATCGCCCACATGCTGGAAAAGAAGATCCCGGCCGCGGAGATCCTCGCCGTCACCTTCACTAACAAGGCCGCCAGCGAAATGCGCGAACGCATCACAGGCATGGTCACCAAAAAAGCCGCCTCCGACATGACCGTCTGCACGTTCCACTCGCTGTGCGTGCGCCTGCTGCGCGGCGGCATCGACAAACTCGGCTACAAACGGAATTTCTCGATCTGCTCGCACTCCGATCAGGTCGGCCTGATGAGGCAGTTGTTAGTCCGCATGGGTGGCTCCGACGAGAAGGTAAAGCCGGACACCGTGCTCGCCGCCATTTCCAAAGCGAAAAACATGGGCCTCGATCCGAGCGAACTCGAGGACGACTATTTCGCCAATCTCGCCGTGGCCTATCAGAACGAACTGCGCGCGCAAAACGCCGTGGATTTCGACGACCTGTTATTGTTCGCCGAAAAAATCCTGCGTGAGCACGGCGACGTCCGCGAGCACTTCCGCGGGCGCTACCAACGCGTCACGGTGGATGAGTTCCAGGACACCAACTCACTCCAGATGCGCCTCCTCCAACAGTTGGTCGGCAAACCCTACCACGTCTGCGTGGTCGGCGATGACGACCAGTCGATCTACGGCTGGCGCGGCGCGGAAGTGGCCAACATCCTCGAATTCGAAAATTTCTTCCCGCATCCGGAAATCATCCGTCTCGAGGAAAACTACCGCTCCACCCGGGCCGTGCTGCACACGGCTAACAGCCTGATCAGGCACAACCGCGGCCGCCGCGAGAAAATCCTCCGCGCCACCCGCGTGGGCGGTGATCCGGTGCGCATCGTCGCCATGCCCGGCGATGACGAGGAGGCGGAATTCATCGCCGAGGAAATCCTCGCCGGCAAGAGCGCCGCTGGCCGCCAGTGGGAGGATTTCGCCGTGTTGTTCCGCACTAACAATCAGAGCCGCAAACTCGAACTCGCCATGCGCGAGCGCAAGATCCCCTACCGCATGGTCGGCGCACAGAGTTTCTATGACCGCCGCGAAGTGCGCGACGTGCTCGCCTACGCACAGTTGTTGGTTTCCCCCGAGGCCGACGTCCCGCTGCTGCGCATCCTCAACGCCCCTAACAGAGGAATCGGCCAGGCCACCGCCGTGCTCGCCACCCAGTGGAGCCGCGACCACCACCAATCGGTGTGGCAGGCACTCTGCGACCCCGCTTTCACTTTGTCCATCGGCTCCAAGACCCGCCATGCCATCGAATCCTTCGTCGCCCTCATCGCCGGCGCGAAAAACCGCATCGACCTGGCAAAAGACAACCCGGCCGACGTGCTCCACACGCTCATCAGGGAGATCGAATACCTGCCGTGGCTCGAACGCGGCTGCAAATCTGATAGCGAACGCCAACAGCGCGCCGAAGGCATCCAGATGGTCATCGACAGCCTGCGCGCCCATGCCATGCAGGGCCGGAAACTCCAGTCCTTCCTCGACGACAGCGCGCTCTCCGCCGACCGCGAGGACGAGGATCTCGAGACCAAGCAAGGTGCCACCCTCATCACCCTGCATGCCTCCAAGGGCCTCGAGTTTCCCATCGTCTTCCTCGTCGGCCTCGAAGAAGGGTTCCTGCCCCACTCGCGCAGCATCGCCGATGGCACCAAGGACGAGGAACGACGATTGTTATATGTGGGCATCACCCGTGCCCGGGACAATCTAACACTAACTTATTGTGCCAAGCGCCTGAAATGGGGCCAGGAAACCGGTTGCCAGCCAAGCTCGTTCATCGGCGAACTCGACGCCGAATTCCTCGACCACACCAGCTACGAAGAGATCCTCGGCGCCGAACCCAGCGCCGATGAACTCAGCAGCTTCTTCGGCAACCTGAAAAGCATGATGGATGGGATCTGAGGCATAAGGAGGTCATTGGGTGCAACCGGATCATGCATCCGGATGGCGCACGGGCGCGCCAACATCCGCGCGATAGAGCCGCTGCCAACCGAAACCATACATCATGATACCCACAAAACAACACAGCGGCATGAGAAACCCGACGCGCATCGAGCTGTGGTCCGCCAGCCAGCCCATGAGCATCGGCATCACCGCTCCCCCGACCACCGCCGTCACCATCCAGGACGAGCCCAGCTTGGTCCTCTCCCCCAACCCGTGAATGGCTAACGCAAAATGAGTGGGGTACATGATCGACATGAAGAAGAAACTCAGAATCAGCGCGGCCACCGAAATCCAGCCCAGCCCGAGGAAGATCAGCAGCATGAGCACGACATTGCACATGGCATAGATGCCCAGCACCCGGTGCGCGGGCGCAAAGCGCAGAAGCGCGCTGCCGGAAAACCGGCCGACAGTGAAAAAAATGAATGCCAGTGAAAGCATCGCACTGGCGCAATACTCGGTGATGTGCCACGCGCCACCCTCGAGGTATTTCATGTTAGACGGCAACAATCCGGCAATGCCGGACGGCAACGCCGGCATCGACTCTGGGTCCTTCACATAGTTGATGAAGAAACTGAAAATCCCCGTCTGTGCGGCGCAATACAGGAATTGGGAGGCAATGGCCCATACCAAGTGCCTTTCCTTGTACAACGGGCGGGCAATCCGGTCGGTCGAAACTGTTAGCTCTTCTCCCTTGACGTGAAGCTCGGGCACCGGGGCGAACACAAAGGCCACAATCAAAACCGCAACGATGCCTGCCACGATCAGATACGGGATGTAGAGACTGGCGTTGCTCGTATTGACCACCCCCGTTTTGGATAGAATGAAAGAGCCACCCAGCAGCGGGCCGAAAATCCATCCCACCGCATTGCAGCTTTGGGCGAGGTTGATGCGGGCGACACCGGCGTTGGCAGCCCCGAGCACCGTGGCATAAGGATTGGCGATCGTTTCGATGAAGGTGAATCCGCATGCCACCAGCGCCAGTGCCAGCAGAAACACGCTGAAAACCATCGCCTGCGATCCGACGATTCTCGTCACCGGAACAAAGCACACACAGCCGATGGTGATGATTGTCAGACCTAACAGAATGCCGCCGCGGTAGCCGTACCGGCGGGCGAACAGCCCGGCAGGGAGTGCTAGCAGAAAGTACCCCCCATACCAGAACCCCTGCACCAGCGCGGATTGGGCCTTGGATACGTTCAAGGTGTTTTGAAAATGCTTGTTCAACACATCGATCATCCCGTTGCACAGTCCGGAAAGGCAGAACAAACAGCAGACCAATAGAAATGTCGTTAGATGACTCGTGCCGTCAGCCGTCCGGAACAGCCCGCCGCGGCCGTGGTTTGGCGCTGGTGCGGACGAGTTGTGTGTGGGTGGGTCAGTGGGCGTATTCATGCGCTACCTCCATGGCGATCCTTGCCCAGTCCCACAATCTCTGCGGATGGCGGCGTACGGTTGATATGTCCTTCATGATGATCTCGATGTGACACCCGCCGCGGGCAGGTTCCAGGAAATCGACCAACGCCGCGCGGGCGCGCTGCGGATTCCATGTGTCCTCCGCGAAGATCGCGGGGTTCGGTTTCCGACTCATGACATAATCAGCACCCACCTTGTCCACAATCTGCCGGGTGTTGCACCACGGGCTGGCGGAGATCTTGCGCAGGTTCGGAATGCGGCGCAGCAAATCGATCTTGTTGCTCAACGGTTCGCAGCACCCGTAATAGACCAATCCCCAGCGCTTCAACCAGCGCAGGTCATGCTCCAGCGCGAACTCCCAGTGCATCTCCGGCGACACTTCGGAAAAAATCTGCGCATTGGAACAACCCCACATGTTGTGCGGCCTGACCCAGTCCGGGTCATGGTCCTTGCCGGGCAACTGGCTGGTGTATCCATATCCTCCGGAACCAATGCGGGTGTTGTTACAATCCAACGCGAGCAAATTCATCCGCTCCATCTGGTCCAACTCCACCATCCAGGCATCTACCATCCGCGCGACAGCCGCATGCACGAGTTCCGGGCGATCTATCAAATCCGTCATCGCCTGCTCGACACCCCACCAGCGAATCAGATAATCCCACGGCGTGTACCAGATATGCGTTTGCCCAACCTTCCTGACCGGCATGATCCCGTGGTAAACATCGCACATGGCCTGATAGTGCAGCTCGGTCGCCCGCAAGTCATGGCTGACCTGCGGCATCCGGATCTTTTCAAGGTCGTCGAAATCCTGGATCTGCACGTTGAAGTGGCGCGACACCACATCGCCGTCCTCGGAGGTCTTCACGATATCGACGTCCTCCACGATGCCGAAGTCGGTGCTGTGAAATAGCAACGGGCAGACCATGTGGTCGCTGATCACCATGTCACCCGGCAGATGCCGCCATTGATAGAGCGTCTGTCGGAGTTCGCGCTCCTGCTCGCGTGCCCACGGGTGCTCGCAGGTCAGCGTCAACTCATCGTCCACATTCATCTCGTGCCAACAAATCTCGTTGATCCACACCATCGGGCGCTCGGACTGCAAATCGTTGAGCTGCCGCCAGAGCCGGGCCTTTTCCTGATGGATCGGCAACGCGGCGATTTCTGCCAACTCGGACGCCAGGCGGCGCAGGGTGTCTTGATCCTGCTGCTTGAGCGTGACTTCGGCGGCCTGCGGTTGCGGCGTGTGATGACTCGGATCATGTAACATAATGCGATTTCATTTGAGTTCGACCTTCACGGAGCACGGACCGGCGGACACATGCACACCGCAGTCCGCATGGTGTTGTCGATACGCGCAGTTTGCCCGATCCGCCCCCGACTTCAACCCCAATTTGCGTAATAAATCCCATGGGCGGGCGGGAGGACGGGAGCAACTGCTCAAGGCACATCCCACAGATTACTTCCGCTCGCACCGATCCGCATCGCCCGCAGGTCATGCAAAGTGCTGCCCGCCCGGCAAAGCGATCGGGAAAAAATCGGTAAAAAATGCTGGCATTTCTCCAGTGGAAATTCACTCTGCGGTCAAGGGCTGTTCCATGGTGGGGTTGCCTGTGTAGCAATGAACATGAAAGCAATTCCCTGGCTCGCTGCGGTCGCCATCGGTGTGACCGGTTTTTCCGCCAGCATCATCGCCGTCTTCCTCGAAGGCTGGTCCGCGGATCCCTAACAAAACCATGAGTGTTTCCAAAGCCGGCGATGACAAATCCGATCATTCACGAGCAACAGCGGGTGCCTGCGGAATGCCCCGGCCGGCAACCGGCATCGGCACCCTGATGGCCAGCGCCATGCTTGTCTTGTCCATGCCGGTCATCGTTTCCTGTACCGCCGTCCCGGCGTTCAAACAGCAGCGTCTGGCGAAGGCGAACATGGTTTTCGACGACACCAACGCCTTTGCTTTCAGTGCCCGCTTGCAACCCCAATCGGAGCCAGGCACGTCGGCAACCGGTGCCGCCCAGGGCGGCGGATGCACCGCCTGTAAATAAACCAAGCGCCATGATGCCAACGATGTTTCAACCCATCAAAAGTTGCCATGGCATGCTGCGGCAACGCAAGTGTCTGGTGTTGGCTTTGACGTCCCTTATAACCCCGATCTACGGGCAGAATTACACATTCGGCTTATCCACCGAAATGGCATACGCAGCGGACATCTCGCTGAGAGATTCCGAGATGTTCGTGCGACGCCGGGACACCAAGCGCGAGGTCACGCTGTTCCTCGGTGCGGCGGGAATCGACTTCGATTACCGCCCGCCACCGCAGAACCTGCTGGGATTTGACAAGGATCTGAGCGAACCGAAGGAAAGCGGGCAGATCACCTGGCGGGAGGGTTTGGATCAACGGTTGCAGTGGAATTTCTCTGCCGGATTGTATCAAGGATTCACCGATTACCGTTCAGTCTGGCTCGACGAGTATTACCGCCAACTCTTCTCCGGCGTTCCCGGCTATCAGGATGCCGATGTCGGGGGGGGCAATGTGAGCATCGGCGGGAGATACGAATACCTCGAGGCAAGCGGCCTGATCAATTGGAGCGTGGGTTGGCAGCAGGACGACGTTTCCCCGGCCTACGAAAAAATCATCTTCGGGCCGCTGGTCCGGGGCTCAAGCGAACTGGAAACGTGGCGCTTCGGGCTGGGTTCGGAGCATGTGTTGACGCCCCGGCTGCGCTTCAAGCAGGATGCGTCTGCGATCAATACCACGGACCGCGCGTGGCGCTACACCTATGCGGCGGAGACGGCATGGGCGCTCGCTGACGAATGGACGCTGCGGTTGCGCGCCGAGGGCACCAAGGAAGCGGAATTCCACTCTCTGTTAGGCGCACTGCTGATTGAGCGCGATTGGAAGGCGCGCTGGTTTGCCGGGATTGCGTTCCGCGTGTATCAGGACAACGGCCAGATCATCGACCCCTTGCTGGTTTCCGGGGCCGCGCCCGCACTCGACAGCTACCAGTTGCAGTTGACATTGCGCTATGCCGGTCCGCACGCGACGTGGCGCCTGGCGATCGGACCCTATCTGACGCGTTACGCGGAGACCACCTCGAGCAACGCGCAATTCGCACCACTCTACGCAGACCGGGACTGGCTCGCCGTGCAGGGTGCCTGGAACTGGCGTTTTTGAAACACCCCTCATCCCCTTGCTGAGGTCCCGGCACCTACATTCCAAATCATCATGATCACCGCATTTCTATCGAAAATAAGCAAACCACATATTTTTGCCGCAGTCATCGGGTTGTCGGTCTTGCTGGCGGGGCCAGGTAGCGCGCAAGTCACTCCGGTCGGCGGCATTGCCAGAAACTTCACGGTGACCAATCGCGCCACCGGGCAACCGCTCAATCTCACGGATTTCGCAGGCAAGGTTCTCGTGCTCGACTTTTTCGCCTACTGGTGCGGGCCATGCCAGTCTTCCTCCCCGGACGTGGAAACGAACATCCAGAAGTACTATGCGGCACGTGGCGGCAATGCCTTCGGTGTGCCGGTGCAGGTGCTGGCCGCCAGCATCGACGCCTCAAGCCCGTCCCAAACCAACGCGTTCGTGGCGGCCGCAGGCTTGGAATTGGTGGCTGACGATAACGGCGGCTCGGCCGGTGCGTGGAGCCAGTTCAACGAAACAAATGGCATTCCCCTTTTCGTGATCGTCAATTGCGTCGCGGGTTCACCCAACACTGCCCAGTGGAAGGTGCTGTACAAAAAGGCAGGCTATGCCGGCGCGGTCACGCTCCGCAGTTCGATTGATACGGTGCAAGCAGCGGCCACCCCGGAAATCGCTGTCGAGCAGCCCGCAGGAACCAACATCGCCGACGCCGGAGCAAAGGCATTCGGCTCCGTGAATGTCGGCTCTAACACGAGTCTCTCCTTCACCATCAAAAACACCGGCACCGCCGACCTGACCGGGCTGGCAATCACCAAGGACGGCACCAACCCGGCGGATTTCACGGTCACGTCGAGCCCGCTGGCGCCGGTGGCCGGACCTAACGGAACCACCACATTCATCGTGCAATTCGCGCCGGGAGCCGTGGGACCGCGCAGCGCGGTCATCCACATCGCCAGCAACGACGGTAATGAAAACCCGTTTGACATCACGCTCACCGGCACGGGCATTGCGCCGGAAATCGCCGTCGAACAACCCGCCGGGACCAACATCGCCGACGCCGGAGCGAAGGACTTCGGCTCCGTGAATGTCGGTTCTAACACGAGTCTCTCCTTCACCATCAAAAACACCGGCACCGCCAACCTGACCGGGCTGGCGATCACCAAAGACGGCACCAACCCGGCGGATTTCACGGTCACGTCGAGCCCGGTGGCCCCGGTGGCCGGACCTAACGGAACCACCACCTTTACCGTACAATTCGCGCCGGGTGCCGTGGGACCGCGCAGCGCGGTCATCCGCATCGCCAGCAACGACGGCGATGAAAACCCGTTTGACATCACGCTCACCGGCACGGGCATCGCCCCCGAAATCGCCGTCGAGCAACCCGTAGGAACCAACATCGCCGACGCCGGAGCGAAGGCATTCGGCTCCGTGAACGTCGGCTCTAACACAAGCCTGACCTTCACCATCAAAAACACCGGCACCGCCGACCTGACCGGGCTGGCAATCACCAAGGACGGCACCAACCCTGCGGATTTCACGGTCACGTCGAGCCCGGCGGCCCCGGTGGCCGGACCTAGCGGAACCACCACATTCATCGTGCAATTCGCGCCGGGCGCCGTGGGACCGCGCAGTGCCATCATCCGCATCGCCAGCAACGACGGCGATGAAAACCCGTTTGACATCACGCTCACCGGCACGGGCATCGTGCCGGAAATCGCCGTCGAGCAACCCGTAGGAACCAACATCCCCGACGCCGGAGCAAAGGACTTCGGCTCCGTGAACGTCGGCTCTAACACCAGCCTGACCTTCACCATCAAAAATACCGGCACCGCCGAACTGACCGGGCTGGCAATCACCAAGGACGGCACCAACCCGGCGGATTTCACCCTCACGTCGAGCCCGGTGGCCCCGGTGGCCGGACCTAACGGAACCACCACATTCATCGTGCAATTCGCGCCGGGAGCCGTGGGACCGCGCAGCGCGGTCATCCACATCGCCAGCAACGACGGCGATGAAAACCCGTTTGACATCACGCTCACCGGCACGGGCATGTTCTTTGACGATTTTGATCCCGCTCAAACGCCGGCGCTGTGGGCGCAATTCGGCGGCAGCGTGGAGGCGAACAGCAACGGTCAAGCGGCGGGATCCGGGTCCACAGGCAACAGCCTGTGGTTCGGCGGCGATGGCAGTCGTTACGCCACGACGCAGCCGATAGACTCACGCACTGGCGGTGGTGTTTCATTCCTTTTTGCGATTGCCAATGGCACGTCCAGCCCGTGGGAATCAGCCGATGACGGCGAAGATGTGGTTCTTGAGTATGCCAATGACGGCACGAACTTCGTGCAAATCGGAGGTCCCTATAACAACCGCGCCTGGCAGAAACACGTGCTCGAGATTCCCGCGCCAGCCCGGACAATGGCGACGCGCTTCCGCTTCCGCCAGTTATCTAACAGCGGTGCGGCATACGACCATTGGGCCATCGACGATGTGCAAATCGGCAGTAGCGTGGTGGTCGCACCGGAGATCGCGGTGGAACAACCGGCTGGCACCGGTTTGACGGATGGATCATCGACGGTGAACTTCCATCTGGAAGGCAATGACTTGAACTGCAGCCGCACCTTGGTGATTCGCAATGTGGGCACCACGGATCTAACGATAAACGAGGTGACCATGGACGGCACGAACGCCGCTGACTTCAGCCTCGGCAGTCCCGGTGCCAGTACTCTCGCGCCGGGTGCCGCCACCACCCTAACGGTCACTTTCACGCCCGGTGGCGTCGGCGCGCGCACAGCCGCCATCCACATTGCCAGCAACGACGGCGATGAAAACCCGTTTGACATCAATCTAACCGGAACCGGTTTGCTCACCGCCATTCAAAGCTGGCGCCAAACCTACTTTGGCACGACAAGCAATACCGGCAACTCGGAGGACACCGCAGACCCCTACCACACCGGCATTCCCAATCTTCTGGTCTTTGCCTTCGCCGGTCCAAACCAGAATCCAGTCTCCGCGAAAGTCAGCCAGTTACCGCAGATGCAGCAGAGCGGTGGCAACTTGCTTTACAGTTTCACCCAACCCGCCGGAGTCAGCGGCGTCACCTATGGAGCGGAGTGGAGCCAGACGCTTCTATCAGGGAGCTGGACTGCGGTTGCTGACACCGGCACGCCGCCGCAGCACACTTTCAGCGTGCCCATCGGCAGCAATACCAAACTCTTCATGCGGCTCAAGGTGACGAACCCGTAGCATCTGCTCAACGCAAGACCGCGCGCACGATTTTCAGGCACATCCGGACCAGCAGCCACAACACGCCAAGCAGCAACCCCACGGTGAGCAGCAAGGCGATGACGATGATTCCAGGAATCACCCACAACGGCCACCAGCGGCTGTCGAACCGGCGAACCCGCCCGCGCCATTGCCGCCAATCCTGCCACTCGCCTCGGGCAGGCGCGTCTTGTCGCGCCGGCAAAACGGCAGGCGCGACTCCGTCGATTTCGAGCACCTCAACTTCAATTTCCGTGGCTTCAGGTGTCATGGCAATGGTTGCTGCGGACCCGATTGTCCATCACGGAGCGCCCCGATACAAACCGAATGCGGAAGCTGGGGAGAATTTTTCACCCTCGCGCCTCATTCGTCCACGATCCGTGAGGTAGTTGGATGGCATCACTGCGCGGCGTGGACGATCAGTACGATCTCGCCCTTCGGCGGGTGGGCTTGAAAATGCGCGAGCACCTCGGCCGCCGTGCCGCGGTGATAGGTCTCGAATTTCTTGGTCAACTCGCGGGCGACACACGTGCGGGCGGCGGGATTGATTTCTGCCAGTATCCCGAGGGTCGAGACGATACGGTGGGGGGACTCGAAGAAGATACCGGTTTCGCCGGATTCCAGAGTGGAGGCGAGTGTGGCGCGGCGTTTCCCGGTTTTGATAGAGAGGAAGCCGCCGAAGCGGAAGGCATGACACGGGAAGCCCGATCCGATGAGCGCGGTGATCACCGCGGACGGGCCGGGCAGCACTTCCAACGGAGTGGCGGATGCGATACAGGCTTGGACCAGGCGATAACCGGGATCCGATATGCCGGGCATGCCGGCGTCGCTGATGAGGGCGATGGTTTCACCGGCACGGGCGGCGGCGATGAGTTCCGGTACGCGGCGGGCCTCGTTGTGCTCGTGCAGCGAGACCAGCGGTTTGCCGGAAATCCCGTGATGGGCAAGCAGCGGCGCGGAATGCCGCGTGTCCTCGCAGGCGATGCGATCGGCGGTTTGCAGAATTTCCAAGGCCCGCAGCGTGATGTCGCCGAGGTTCCCGATCGGTGTGGGAACAATCACGATGCGGCCGGATGTTTCGTTAGGTGAATCCATGGTGCTAATTGAAAAAATGGAATCGGTCCGTCGAGCGACGGCTTCCACTGATTAAACTGATTTTAACTGATTTCACAGCAAAATTCGCGATAGGCAGTGAGGTTCAATGGAGTGGCCGCCAAGCACAAGTTCGAGTGCCGGGTCCCCGTCAGTGGGTCAAGTTTTCAAAAATGTTTGATAGATATCATGTCCGCAAGCCACCCCATTCACTTCTCAACCTTTTCGCTTTCCGCATTCGTCACGCATCCCACCGTCACGGTGGTGCTCACCCGCAAGGTGGCCGCCGCCAACGATGCCACCCTCAGCATCGCCATCGCCGCCGGGCTCGGCGTCACCGCCGTGGTTTCCAGCGTGAACACCACCGCCGGAGTCGGTCTGGCCGCAAACGAGTTCAAGATCGGCGCGGACGCCTCCGCCATCTTCCAGTAAATATCGCCATCGCCTCCAGAGCTTCGCAGCAGGAAAAAAGTCAACGTCCCGCAGTGGGTGAGATGTCTGCAAGTCCTCACGAATTCTTTCAATCACTTCAGAGGCGAACTCGAGCGGTATCGATTCCCAGGCGTCGTTCCATTTGATGCTGAGTGCCATTGTTAATCTTTGTTTTTCTGCACAACGTTCAGTCTGTGGGTTTCGAGCGGAGCGAGAATACCCACCAGACTGTGGTTGGGCAATGGTTCACAGATATCGTTTCTCCTTCAGTACAAAGTGAAGTTAGTTCCGCAGCCCAGCGCCGTTCCCTTGTTTGACTTTCGGCCTTTTTCGTTCTTGAAGATGTAGACCTTCTCCGGTGCGGTAATCGTGATATCAGGAACACCGTCACCAGTCATATCCCCGCACAGTACGATATGACCGATCTCACCTTCCGCCGGGGGCTTCCCGCCGTAGACATCTTTTTGCGTTTCCATTGCGAAGGTCCCGATGCGTTTCCCCTGGAAATCGAATATGCCCCGACTATGCGGGAGCACGATTTGGTCGTATCCATCTCCGTTCCAGTCTACGAGCGTGTGGAATCGGGAATAGTCTGTTTTGAGGTGCAAGAGTTGGGTTCCGCTCTCATCCAGGACCGACAGCGCATTTCCATCCACCAGATCGACAAGAATCTGTGTCCCTAGCCGGTCATGGCTAATTCTGCCGATGTTCAGCGATTCATAATGATGACCGCCCACTTTCCCTTGAACCTTGCCATTGCCGTCAACCACGAGCAACGTGTTAGCTGCGCAGGTCGTGAGCACAAGACGACAGTCCTGCGGCGTCTTCCCCTTGTGGAGCAAACGGCAGCAATCCATATGCCCCCCCGAAAACTGTGCCGCGTTCTCCAGCACCCAGCGAACCTGCCCGTCCGGGTTCAGCAACGCATATCCAGCCATGATCGCGTCTCGCCCATCTGCGTCGAGGTCAACCGGGACAGGTTGGTGTGCTGTCTTGAAGCCCCCGGGGTTCCGCACAGTCCAAAGCAGTTTCCCCGAGTAGTCCAACGCCCAGATCTGTGTATAACGGTCTTTGATCAACACGTCCGTCGCGCGCTTACCGCCTGAGAGATTGGCGAAAGCCAGGCAGTCACTCGCACCAGGAGGAATAGGGATCTTCCGGCGTTCTTTGCCGGTTACCCCATCCAGTTCGACAAGAGAATCTTTTGTGCAAACGACCACTTCATTCGTGCCATCGCCGTCCCAGTCGTAAATCTGACAAGCGACATCGTGGTGCAAGCCACGGCGTCCGATGTTGGGATTACCCCATCGCCAGAGGACCTGGCCATCGAGCCGTTGTGCCACCACGGCACTGGTGTAGTGAACATCTCCCTCATTCACATTTCGCGCGCTGACGATCTCGACCTGGCCATCACCATTGACATCGCCGGTAACTACCCAAGCCCCGCTGTATTGAGGATCGAGCGGAATCTCTCTCCAAGCATGAATTAGTGGAGCCTGACCGGTAGCATCACCATGGTCTACGGTCTCAAAACAAACCGGATTGACTGCCATATGTGCGCTCTCCTTGTTCTGTGACGCATTTATTCCCGTCACGTTCTTTCCTCGTGCACTACCAGTAGAGGCATTCTGGGAGGAAACATCCTCTGCGTATGCCACGCAGCATACGCAGATAACCAGTACAACTGCCGTAATGTTCTTCATTTTGTTTTGCCCAACGTTTGATGTGATGTCACCGCGTCATTGCGATGAGTTTGAATTGAAATTGAGATGATTATGGGCGGTTGACATCCATGACTTCCATGAAAAGGCAGTCAATAGGAAATTGAAGTTTACTTCAAGTTTTTGCATGGGTGGGGGTTGAATCAGATAGATTGTTGGAGTTCGCGCCAGGCGAAGGAGATTCCCCCCGCCTCCCCTGGGGGACGGGAGGGGAGAAGTCCCCGGAGGGGATTTAGGGGCGAAATCCAAACGCGGTCAAGCTGGCTCAGCTTGGCGGGGTTTGGGGCGGCAGCCCCAAGGCGCTGTTGCCAGCGGACGGGGCCATGGACACGGATTGAAACAGGGAGTCTTGCTTCCATACGCACTCGCTCGGTCGGTTCCGTTGATTTGACCTGGTGCATGATTTTGATCCTTGTTTCCTGTTTGAAAGGGGTGGAACGCCGCTATCTTGTTCTCGCACTACTTCTGTGAAAGCCTCCTGAGCGACTCGCGGTGATTGGTGATGGAACGCTCTTCCACAATTTCGCCCGCTTTGTTGAGAACGCAGATGGCGTGTTTCTTGTCCCCGAGATCGAGGCCAATGGTGATGGATGGA
>CAISTY010000134.1 GCA_903888515.1 Akkermansiaceae bacterium
CCCTGCGCGAATGTCTGCCGGAATTTATCGCAGGTTTCCGCAAAACCAATCCGTTGGCGAAAATCATTTCAGAAAACCTCGATGTTGACAGGGCCGAAGGTTGGCGCCTAGCCTCGTGAGGGGAATTCCCCACTGTTGAGTCAGTATACCCATCTCTTTAAAGCTTAACCTCTTGTTAGTCAGATTCCATTCCCTGAGCTGTTCCCAATGAGCAGCACCCTTTTCGACCACATACGTCTGGGCGTGAATACTGTCTTGGATTGTCTGAGTCCGAAAGCCGTCATTCTCGCGTTCAGTGGTCTTTTCATGATCGATAAGATACTCAGGAAACCCGCCCCCAAGCTTAAGAGGGCTTTCCTTCACTAATTCCCAGCAATCGGTCTTCTTGGCCCATTCTGTCACGTTTGAGGTGGAGCCCTTCGGTGGACTGACGAGAATATCGTTCACGATTGCCGCGATCTCAGCCAACTTGAATTCAAGTGGCTCAGGAAGCTTTTGAAGATCCCAGATTCGCAGGAAATCAAAGTATCTTCCGGATTCTCTTACCATACAGGCAAACTTTGCGATCGTGTAAGTGACGACGTTCGCTTTGTAGCCGCCGTACCAGTCTTGCCGGAAAACCAACTTATCCACATCTCGAAAGAAGACCGCTTTGGCAATGGAATTCTTGAACCAAATTTCGTTGAAGCTTTTGCCATCGTCCTTCTCCCACTGCGTAGCGATCCGCCCTACGAATCCGGGAGTACGAGAACTTCCCGCAAACGCCTTCTGGGCTCCCAAGCTGACCTCGTGCGGAACCTCCTCGAACGAGAGAATGAACTTGGCTAGATCAGTTTTCGTGAACATCTGGCTCCGCGGATTCATTAGCAAAAACTTCTTCTGCTGGGCAGGCGTAAGGTTTGCCTGTTGGTTGGCATACTGCCCGCGAGCCCGCTCATAGAACCAGTGAGTTTCCTGAATGCCTCCCTCTGTGGATGGAGCCCATAGACGTCTCGAAAATTCCTCTATCCTGAGATGGAATGGGTGGTTCGAGAAGAAATCCGCAGCATTGACCTTGTTTTGTGTATTCGAATACTGGGAGATTCTTGGAACAATTTCATCGACCTTTTCGGGCGGCACTACAGAAAGTTTCACTTGGACATAAACCTTCTTGAGATCCGCCTTCTCTCTTCGCCTAGCCGTAAATATCGACGCGGTTGTCTGTCCACCGTTGACGATCTGAAGGTTCCTGACCTTGAGAATCCCACGGTCCCCGTCAACCGTAACAATCTCTTCTGCCGTGGCTGTGAGTCCGTTGTTGTACGAAAAGAACATCTGCGGTTCATTGACGATGGTGTTGCGCATCCCCTTGTTAATGAGGCCTCTGAACTGAAGGAACGTACGCACATTCTGCTCTAGTAACCGTTCGCCGAATTCATGATATAGATCGGCGAGCACCCCGCCTGGAATCACAAGCAGGAATGATTGCATGGAATCCTTCCCAACATACGCGGGAAGACAGGGGAGCGGACCTCCATCTCTCGAAGCAAAGTCGATCCAGATGTCTTCCCTCGACTTTCCCGAAGTGTTTGCGCGATGAATGCGTCCGAGATCCCAGACTTCGTAGCTTGTCGGCAAACCACCGACCTCCTCTTTTGGAAGAGCGGCAACTTTGGCGCTTAGTGCAGCATTTGAGACAAGCACAAGTGAAACTCGCGTAATGTCGCTCCGGGATTTCCGAATCATCCACGCCAACTCGGTTACCGGCATCGCCTCATCGAGAGACTCAGCGAAGCCGTTGTTGAGAGACGATTCCACAAAGCGGACAAGTCTCTTGAAAGCCTTCTCGATATCCGATTTGGTAAGAGTTTCAAGGCTCCTTGAATCCCGGTAGTCGCTAAGGATCAGAGTCAGGCAAGCAAGTTCGTCGTTGAAAGACCACGCGTCCACGGCCAATCCCTTGGTTGTGTTCTTGTAATCTGTCTGGGCGTAGCCAGTCATGAATCCCTCATCCTCCAAGGTCGAGCACATATGCTCAACGAAGCTGCTCCGAGTGAAATTCTCGTCTGCACCTGACCTTGCAATGAGCTCCTGTGTGAATTCCTTGTGATATTCTTCTATTGTCATAATTCGCTTTTCCACCAATTGGGCTTTTCGACAAACTCGGCGCACGCATCGAGGTGCAGAACGTATGAGATGGAGTCAACACCGTCCGGAACGCTTGACGGGGCGATTCTCGGAAAGCCTTCAGCGATCCTGAAACTCTTCACGGCGACTGTGCTAAAGTGATACTCAAAGTATTTCTCGGACGAAACGTAACCTGCAAGGTATAGAAGATCCTCGAATCTCTCGCGTGCAAGGTCGGAAGCCGTCAGGAGATTCTCTCTAATTGCGTCGATCACGCCGTTGAGGTTAAAATGATCTGATGCTTCGCCGGAAGCGGTTGCTATAGTATAAACCACAAGATACGCTTCTGGCAGCTGGGGATTAAGCTGTTCGATGGATGTAATCCGCACAGAAGGTTTGGAGCCTCCCGCTTGGCACTTCACTTCGACCGCTGTCTCATGAATTGCAAAATCCTGAGGGGCATCCTCCGGCCCCTTCCAGAATGTCACCGCGTTATTCCATCCGTAGGCCGACGCTACTGGACCCTTCAGGAACAAGAGTTCTCCGACGAGCCCCTTAATCTTTTCTATCGGCAATAGGCCCGAGCGCTCCTTTTTGAGGAAATCTTGCCATCGCTTCAGCCTACGCAGGACGATCGATGGCCCCAGTGAGGCTTCCGTCACATGGATCGTTGTGCGTACGATGTCGGTGCAGAGAGCATGGAACAGCTCCCAGTTAGATGTTTCGTTAAGAATCAGGACAAGTTTTGCACGTTCGCCCTGCTTCGCTACTCCAGTGGTGATCCCCGATAGATTGGGTAACGATTTCAGCTCCGGCATGGTTCCGGCGTCTCCGTCATAGATGAAAAGGTATCGGTTGCGTGCGTCGACCCCCCAATACAGGAGAAGCGGATGGTGATCGTCCACCAAGCGAACATTGAAATCTGAGGCCGGTTTGTCAATTGCTGTCCAAGGATTATTCATTCAATTTCCTCCTCCTCTATGGTTTCAGCATAGGTCTGGTTCCAATACGGAATGTTGACGATGTATTCCACGAGCTTCCGAGGCCTTTTTGTTGTGGCGCTTCCCGGAAAGCTTAGACCGTATGCGGCGACAACCTTTGTAGGCACCTCCTTTATTTCCAGGAGGTGAATGATAAGGAGTGGCCGTTTCCCATCGACTTGCCTGTAGAGCTTTGGGTTCAGCGTTTTTGAATCTGCATTATCCAAGAGATTTGCCAGCACCTCGGGTGCTATACCGACCTCCTCGTCGCCAGCCTCTCCAATCCTCGATTTTTTCTTGAAAGAGATTACACCGTTTCCAACCACCGCCGTTTTATCGCGGTTTTGCATACGTCCTTTCAGTTGCACGCATTCAAGAATTCCGTCATCATTTTTCGGCTTCAGTGTCTTTAAAAGGATGTCACAAGTGTCAATACCCTCACCCTGAAGCCAAGAAAGGTGTTCAACCAGCGGCTGATAGTAGTGAGTATAAAATGAATGCGGATGGTTTCTGAACTGCTCCACAAAGGATTGCACAACGCCGACTGGAACCATTTCCCACACGTAACCCCGTGATGTGAGGAAAACACCATTTTTGGCCTCGTCTCCGGCCCTATCAATCGTTCGTTTGATCAGCGCTAAGTTTTCATCGATGATGTTCTTGTCCGAGGAGAGAACAAGCGTCTCAATGAGACGTCCCTCGAGAGATATCTGATGGGGGACCGCCTTGCCGTTGCGCATCTTGTTTCTTGCGGTGACAATCAGCGCTGTTGGGTGGCTGCGAACCCGCAGGCCGAACTCCAATGGAGTCAGCCTTGCCTTCTCCATCGCCGTGAAATCGCTCCGCAGCTCCTCGGTAGCATCCGCTATATGCGCATACCATGACGAGGCGTCTGGCGTCATGAAGATGCGGCAAAGATCTTCGTATCCGTCTCGATAACCGAACCAGCGTCCCATCTGCATCAGTGTGTCATACATAATCGAGTTTCTCAAGAAGTAACTGACAAGAAGTCCCTCCAGTGTGAGTCCTCTTGAAAGAGACAATCCACCAATTGCGATCACACTCCTGCCGTCTGGGTAATTCAATTTTGAGTAGTCTAGCGAATCAGTCGACCCGAGGTTGACGCTGATGACTTCAATCGGCGCGATGGCCTTCTTGAGGACCGATTGCACATCGGCCCAATTGAAACCGGACTGAGAGTAATCGGATTCCCATGTGCCGTGGAGGCATGCCACGGAGCTATCCATTAGTGCCTGCACTGGCGGGAGGCCGGAGAAATTGTTCACTCCTTGCCGAAGCTCCTTTACTCGATCAAGGACGAGTCCCTTCAGGTGGTTTTGAACCGCGGTGAAACGACTGACGTTGATCATCATTGAGTGATGTTTCCCGAGATGTCCTCTAAGTATACGTATTGCGCGTGCGAGAATAAAGCAGTTGATCGATTTCTTCAAACTAGGAGGGAGAACAGCCGGGACGAAGTCGATCTTATGCCGTACTGGCAGGAGATGTTCATTATCCTTAATATCGCGGGTCAAATCGAGATCGGCCCCGGTAGTAAATATGCGGTTGGCTCCTATATAGTTGTCAGGAGGATCGAGACTCAGAATAAAATCGCGCGGAAACAAGTCTTTATAGATATCTCCATTCTGCATTTCATCTTCTGTTTCCGGATCGATGAAGATATTCGCAAATGGAGTTGCCGTGTAGCCGACAAATGAGCTTCGCTCGAAGATCGAGAGTAGATTGCGGATTGCCTTATTGATTGCAGTTGGATCTTTGTCGTCCTTATTTGTATTGATTGATGCGTGGTCTGCCTCGTCGTCCACGAGGAGCATGGGAAAGTCCTTTAAGTTGTGTTTATTGTGCTCTGAGAGCCACTTGTGGAGATTTTCCAGAGTTGATTTATTCTTTTTTACCACCAGCACTACTGGCTCGTTAAGCGCCTTGAGACCCATCGTATTTGAATTAGCGACTAGGAGCGCGAAGTCTTGGGTAACTGTAGTTAGACACACTGGCTTTCGCTCGGCTCCGAATTTAGAAGCGCCAACGTGTTCTTTTGAGCGGGTGCACCAGCCCATGAAATCACTGTCGATGCGCTCTTGTGTTTGGTTACGCAGTGAATTGAGCAGACCGGCAAGAATGATAATCACTTTGTATCCGGCATCCGCCGCTTTACAGACTAGCCCTGTGTAATTAGCAGTCTTTCCAGACTGCACGTGACCAACAACGAGTCCACGGCGGGCCCACATCCCCTCCTTTCCGGGGTCTTCGAGGTGATCGATAACATTGTCCGTAACATTATCAAGGGCTCTCACCACATGCGGGGGAAATTCCTTTGTGGTCAGGAGGTGTTTGCGGTAGCGTGTCCAATAATACCAGTCGATGTCTCCTTGCTTTCCAGCGAGCCACGGCTTGTAGTCCTCCGCTTGAAAGAGGGAGCCCAGCCTCATGCGCACTGAGAAGCGTGTTTGTAGTGTTCGAACCGCATCGGAGATCTCGTCGTCTGTAAAGCCTGCCGAGGACTCGTGCCCTGGGATCATGGAGAGCAATCCTGCTTGGGCTTTTACAAAATTCCTGAGGGCGTCCTCTGTTGGCGGCTCTCTCTGTTCAAGGATGAGAGCCACTGTATCAATCAGTTTTATTAGGTCAGCCATTCGATTTAGTGATTTCGGGAAGAAGCTCATCTATCAACTCAGGAGGGAATGGAAAGGCTTCAGTCCTGAGTAGTTGTTTGCGCAGATCCACCCCTTCAAAACCATACGAGCGGAGGGCGTCAATGAGTTGGACCGCCGCTAGGCGGACTTCCTCCTCATCATATTCAGGCTTCTCAAACTCTACCGTGTCACTCGCCGCATCCGCAAAAAAGAGCTCATAAGGAAACGTCTCGTTGACTAAGCGGAGGCATGTCCTTAACTGGCTAGCCTGTTCCATCGTAACCATCTCCAATAGCGATTTGACTAGCGGGTGTTCTTCGTTGACACCGTAGCGAATTTTGCCGTCAGCGACCTCACGACTCCATACCGGGGTTAACGTTCGATTCTTGATTACGGTCGCACGTCGGGTAAACACGTGCTTGCCTGCTCCTGCGATCCTTCCGATGACTTTCTTGAGCTCCCGACGCACCGATTCTGGGGGGCTGGCCTGAGATTTTTTGACGTCGATTCTCCAAAGGTGGTCAAGGCTATTGGGGATATCAACACGAACGCGAATGAGTTTGTTTAGTTCCTCTTTCTTGATTAGGCGGAACCAAGTTGCCTTAACGATTAGCCGTCGATTCCGATATATATAGAATCCTTGGTTGTGCAGGTATCCGTGTTCCCCAGCATACTGCTCGTAAAGAGCAGTCGGCACCTTGCTACGGTGTGGCAGCACGTATGGCTGCACCAAGATTTTTCGACCGTCGATGTGGACCGTTTCTAGTGGTAGTTCTTGGCGAGCAGGAATCAGCGGACCAAAGGGGTTGAAGGCATCAAGAGCGTTGCCGTTAAAATCGATTTTGATGGCGGACCGGCCTGGAGAATCGGGCGAGAGGAAACGGTGGAATACCAGTTCGAGGTGCTTCCTTGCCGAATCCATGGCCTCCGAGAAGCGTGCTTCGGCAATAGAGTTCCCCTTTTCAACACTGGAGTTGTCGAGTCTTCTCCAAAGAAGGATGGTTCCTGATTCCCTATTTGCGAGGGACTCCGAGACGAGTCCGTTCAGGAGCAGATCGCTGGTAATATTTGCGGGATCGTAAAGTCCCGCGAGCCAACTAGCCGACCCGTTGGTTGCTATCTTGTCGAGATCCCATTCGCATGCGGTCAACATGCCATCGCGCTTTGAGGCTAATGTCAAGTGCCGGCACTGTGATATAGAAGCAGTCTTCATTCCGAGACCGAACCTACCCAGATCGTTCTCGTCGCGGGATTCTATTGGAGTCCTGCTGCCAAAACGCATCGCCTCTATCAGCTCTTCCTGTGTCATACCGCGGCCGTCGTCAACAATGGCGACCCACGGCGCACCGTTATTCCATAGGAATTGCACGGATACCGAAGTCGATTGAGCCGTGATGCTGTTGTCTATGATGTCCGCAAGGGCAGTTTCTATGGTGTAGCCTATGCTCCTCAGCGACTCAAGAAGAGCGGAGGGTTGCGGGCTGAGATCCAAATGACCTGACATGCTCAAATTGTTGTTGACTTATCGTCGGGATAGCAGATTGGAATGGGGAGAAGGGACTGACAGGTGATCAGAAAAATGTATGCGTGGGCAGTGACGGGTGTCGTTGCTATTTGTTGGATCAGTTTTCGCCAGTGCCACAAAATGTCCCGGAAATGCAGAACCCGGCATGGGGCGCTACCAAAGGGCGCCATCAGTAGCGCCTGCGTGTGCGGTGCGCCTTCTTGAATCGGAGCGTTTCCGACGTTCAGTTCGTTGAAACTTTCGATGGTGGCAGCGGAGAGCACGGAAAGAAACAAGCGGAAAGTCTGATAGTTTGGAAGAGGAAAGTTTTTTTTCGTTAAGTCTGTGATCCGTGGACGTCATCGTCATGGACGTGTCCCGCCCGTCTCGACCCAGCGGTTCCGGACCCGTTAGTGCAGCCAAATGCCCGGGAATGGTGAAATCTGGCCGGGCGGCGGCGGTGTTGAAATCCCGCAACCAGGCACCGGCGCGGCGTTCAAGGCTGGGGAGGTCGCGGCGGAAACGCGGGCTTTGTGGTGGGTGGGACGCGATGTCGGTCATGGTGGAGAAAAGGATGAAGGATGAAGGATGAAAGCTGAAGGCTGAAATGGGTGGTCGGGGGTCGGGGTCGGGGGTCGGGGTCGGGGTCAGGGGTCAGGGGGCGGAGGGTGAGATTTCTGCAAACGGGTCGTCAGGTGGCGAGGGGAAGCCGACTTCGGCCAGTTTGATCGCCGCCCAGGTTCCCCGGCGGGCCAAGGCAATGTAGGGATCAATGACGGCGAGATCATCGCATTCGGGCAACCGGACGACGTTTTCATCGTGCAGGTCATGGGCGAGCACGCCGGTGACGGGGTGAAGGTAATCGCCTAGCGTGCTGGAGTTCACGCCGCGATAGAGGCGCTTGATCCATCGACCCATCTCTTGATCGTGGTAAACCTGATGTTCTGCTCCGCCTCGTTTTCCCTGTGCGAGCCAGAGTTGAAAGAAGCGCTCTTCGTCAAAAATGTGGCCGCGAGCCTCCGCCCACTTCCTGAGGGCTATGCGGCCGGCGCGGTCAATGGGACCGAGACGGCTCAGCTCGCGGAGCTGCTGCGGGAGCTGCGGGATTTCAGGTAGTCGTAACCCTTGAGCGCCTGCTCGGTAGTGAGCTTCGGCCTCTTCAAAACCGAAGTCGCCGTGGCCTTTCTCGCCGGGGATTTCGGCTTCGGCACGGTGATACTGAAGAGCGGCTTCGATGGGGTGAATTGCATATCGATGTTGGGAACGTAGCTGAAATGCCTGACGAGTCAAGTCCATTAGCGCCGGACCGGCGTCCGACAAGTCCACAAGCCCGGCGGGTGACCGGCGGGGAGCGGAACCGGGTTGTGGGAGTTCGGGCGGGTGCATGGGGTGGAGCTGCCACAGGCATCAGGACGTAGATGCTGAGGGCATCCGTGGCCTGATTGAGATTTAGTAGATTTACCGAGCCGGGGCAATGGCCAAACGCGACACTAGCCGGTTCATTTTCAGCTGGCATGGCGCTATTCGTGGGCACTGCGGCCGGAGGCACGCAGCCACACATGCGGCCACGGCCTGCGGAGCTGCGCGCGGATTATTTTTTCCGGGATTTTTCAAGGGTTTCGCCCATGGATTCAGCAACGGAAGCAATTTCGGCGTCGGCGAGTTTGCATCTGGCGGCTTCACGGCGTTTGGCAGAAACTTTGCACGCGAAGGCGAGGCTGCCGGACTTCAGGTCCTCATCATTGGCGACGAAGGTGGCGGCGTTGTGCGCGTGGATGCCCATGTGGGCGGCAGTGGCGATGGCGTCCTGGTTGGCTCCGAGGAACAAAAACCTCTAAATTGTAGCCCGCGATGGCGGCATTGGTCATGGAGCTCATGGAGCCGGAACGGTCGAGGATGAATGCGATTTCTGTTTTCATGTTTTTGTTTGGGAGAATGTCTAAAGGTCTGAAAGTCGGAAGGTCTAAAGGTCGGGGAAAGACAGAAGACTTTGAGACAGAAGACAGAAGACAAGAGAAAGAGGTGTGCATGATTCCGGTCTTCTGTCTTCTGTCTGGGAGCGAAGCGGTCTTCTGTCTTCCGGTCGCTGCGTTTCGTTTACACGCGCTAACTTTGCGAGTCAATAAAATAAGACGACGCAGGCAAAAATAATTTCATTTAGGGTTTGCTGAGTATTGGATAACAGGGTACTCGTTTGGTTGCTCAAGCGCACGGAGCAATAGCCTTGCTCCGTCAACGGCCTCCTGTCGGACTTGGAGCCGACGCAACGCGGCATCCTCCGGTTCACCGGTTGTTCCCGGGCCCGCGACGAAATCTCCGTATTTGTTCACGGCGGTTGATGGCAGAAATCGGGCAGGCTGCGGAGTGCTGTGGCCTGGTCCGGGCCGCGCAGGCCGGTGTTTTTGAGATCGGCGTAAATTTGGGCGTCGGTGACCACAGGCAATCCCTGGATCTGGCGGACCTCGCGGAACACGCCATCGTCTTTGGGCACGTAGAGCCAGATTTTTCCGGCATCGGGCACCTCGCGGAATTCCAATTTGCTGAGCAAGTCCGCATCGGGAGGGCGGTCCACATACCCGCCGGTAGTCGGTGGCCATCGAGGTGAGGGACTCGCTTTCCGCCAGTTTGCGGGCCTGCACATAATCCTCCACAGCGGCGACCAGCGGGAGATTGAGGCTGGCCAGCAACTCGACCGCCTTGGCGTAGTTATCACGCTCGTGCGGTTTGAGGTCCGTGACGTGCTGCATGCCGGCCTGGATTCGCTGCGCCACGAACTGGCCTTCCTTTTTGGCCGCCTCCAGGGTGGTGAAGAACTGCCGCAGGCGTTTGCCGTCCCGATAGTGGGAAAGAGCGAAGCGGACCCTGCCGCCCGAGTCACAGCGATAGATTGGCACGCTGGCCGAGCCGAACCTGGCCATGGCAACAGGTTTGCCGTGCTTGCCCCGCTTGGGGGTTGGGGGATGCGGGACCAGTTGGTTAGGTTCCGCGTGAGTTGTCGCCATTTTGTCGCCATTTTGTCGCCATGTGCTTCCATGACGCTGGAAATAGTGTCAACTTTGGCGGGTTTCGCCTCTGTAACCCATTGAAGGTGAGGCGTTTGCAAGCAAGTACGAGGACTGGGATTCGAACCCAGGATTCGTTGCACGACTGTTGATCATCAATGATTTGCATATTTTTCTTGCCTTTTGCGAACGCAAATGGGAACAAAGGTGCGTTAAAGACGTTCCCGCTTCCGTTCCCACTTTTTCAACCCACCCCGTAAAGATCATGGCCACGCTCGTCAAACGCCCCGGTTCAAAGTTCTGGATTGCAGCTTTCGACGTGCCGCAACCCGACGGCACCACCCGCAGATTGAAGAAGTCCACCAAACGCGTGAAGCGTTCCGAGGCCATGATTGAGGCCGCCCGTCTGGAGGAACTCGAATGCAAGGCGGCCAAATCCACAGGAGAGCAGGCGTCCCAAGCCTACGGCATTCTATCGGAAGCCGCCACGGCTGCGGCCAAGGGTGAGTTGTCGGAAGCCAGGGCACGGGAATTGCTAGCCCGCATGTGCGAAGTCTCGACCGGGGCACCGTTGCGCTTCTACACCGTGCGGAGTTGGTCCGCCGATTGGCTGGCAGTCAAGGCCACCACCGGCAAGAAAGCCACGCTGGCGCGTTACAGCGGCAGCGTGAAGGCTTTCCTTGCCTGGCTGGGCGACAGGGCCGACGCCAAGCTTGAAGCCGTCACCAAGGCCGACATGCGGGGATTCCGGGACGCGATCCGCAACGGTTGGAAAGAATCCGATGGAGAGGCCCCAGGGCGGAAGAATGGCAAGGCCGACAAGGCGCCCGTGAACCACCGCACCGCCCGGACCGCCAACCACTACGCCCGGGACATCGCCGGTATGTTCCGATCCGCCTTGCGGGAAGGGTTGCTACTGGCCAGCCCCGCCGCCGCGCTTGAACGGCTGCCGGAAGATGACTCATCCGAGCGTGAGGTTTTCACCGTCGCCGAGATCGGCCGGCTTGTCACCGCAGCGGGAAATCCCGCGTGGCAATCCGCGATCTTTTCCGCCAGAAAGCCGAACATGGCGACCCGCACTCCCCGTTGCGCGGACTGGCAAGGCATGATTCTCGTCGGGTTTTACGGCGGGGCGAGGATCGGCGATTGCGCCCGCCTGATATGGGGCAACGTGAACCTCGCCCGCAAGACGCTTTCTTTCATGCCGGCCAAGACCGACCGGAAAAAGAAGCGGTTGGAAGTCCCACTGCATCCGCGGCTCTTGGCATTCCTCGAACCCCGCGCCGCCGACACCGACCCGGAAAACCCGCTCTTTCCGTCGCTCTTCAAAACGTCCCCCGGTGGCAAGGCCGGCCTATCATCCCAATTCATCGCCATCATGGACGCCGCCGGCATCGACCGCCGCACCGTGCGCGAAGGCACCAAGGGCGGCCAGCGGGCACAGCACGCCCGCAGCTTCCACGCGTTGCGGCACTCTCTAACATCCGTGCTGGCCAATGCCGACGTGAGCGAGGAAATCCGCCGCCGCATTGTCGGCCACGAATCCGCCGAAGTGCATTCCGGCTACACCCACCACGAGCGCGAAACCCTCGCCCGCGCCATGGAGAAAATGCCGAGCGTTCCTTGAACCGGCCCTCTATCGTGATAGGGTAACTCCGCATCCAACAACACCGTGAGCGAATATCCCCAGCCTTGGCATCGACTCGACCCGGCGGAGTGGCCGGCGACGGAACGGCGGATTCGCAACGTGATCTCAGCGGTGGAATCGGGCCGCTTGCCTCTCCCGAAAAATCTGGTCGGCACCCTCCGGTTCATGCTCCCCGCGCCGCGCCCCACACCAAAGCTCAGGCCACTGCTGCCGCCGTATCGCCTCGCCTGAGTGGAAACACCATTCCGGCTACACCTACCACGAACGCGAAACCCTCGCCCGCGCCGTGGAGAAAATGCCGAGCGTGTGAGGCGCGGAAAACGATCTGTTTCCGGCGTGCGGGAAAATTTTGTTCAAATGCGAAATGGCGACGGAACGGCATTAGGAAATAAAGTGGCCTTTAATGCTTCATGCCGAAGCTTAACACCATGAAAAACACACACACAACACCCCGCCCGGAATGGCTTGACGCGAAAGGCGTTGACGCCGTTTTCTCGATTTGCAAAAGCACGACATATCGGCTGGCCGCAGAAGGGAAGATCGTGAGCTGTTCTCTGAGGGAACGGGGGAAACTCAGGGGCAAGCGGCTTTTTAGCTATTTGTCAATTTCTGAACTTCTGATGCGCAGAGCCACCGGTGGGGAGGAGGCCGCGCAATGAGTCGCCGCCGCATCTAATCCGACCGAAAGGAGTTAGAACCATGAACACCCAAGAAAAAGCCCGGGGCAACGGGCAAGTCACCACCGGGCAAATTCAGGAACACCCACAGGATGGCACATCGCGCCCAGAACGCAAGCAGAAAATCTCACCGCAGCGTCACGAAGTCAGAGCGCCGGCATTCCAATTTTTCCCAGCTGATTATCTCTCAGACATGAAAGTCCGAATGCTCTCTTGGCCTTCCCGAGGGCTCTACATCGACTTGCTTTGCTACTGTTGGCGGGAAGGATGGATTCCCTCTGATAGCTCAGCCATAGCTCATCTATGCAGTTGCCATGACCCAGCCATCATAGAGCCATGCCTAACACTCTTTGCTCCACACCCGGATGATCCCGGAAAACTGATTCACCTCCGCCTCGATCATGAGCGGGAGAAGCAAAAAGCATTCCGGGAAGAGCGCAAAGCCTCTGGAATCAAGGGCGCGATGGAGCGGTGGCCGCAATATAGGTCAGCCATCAAACAGCCAATAGCTAAAAATAGCTCTTCATCTGCTATCTTCAGTCTGCAATCTGCAGATAACCCCCCTAACCCCCCAAGGGGGAATGCTGGCGGCGGCATGGTGGAAAATACCGCACTCAAGATCCGGCTCGGGAAATTCTTCAAGCGCCGGGAATCAACCCGCTGGAACGAGAAAGAATTAAAGGCGCTGAAGTCCGTCGTGCCGCTCGAGCCCGAAGACGTAGCCTTGATGGAAAAATATTATTTAGCCCGCATCCCTGACGACAAGGATATCCGCCGGAAAGATCTCGTCACGCTCCTGAACAATTGGAACGGCGAGATTGACCGCGCCAACGTTCACTTTGCCTCTCAGAAATCATGAACTCCGATCTTCAATCCATGAACCAGGGAGACGACGTAACCCGCTCACTTCCCCACGCGGTCGGCCCGGAGAAGTCACTGCTCTCTTCCATGCTCCAAGACTCGCAGGAATGGATCCCCGCCGCGCTTGAGGAGAATTTGAGTGCGGCGCATTTCTACCTGCCAGCCCATGCTGTGATCTTTGAAACGCTCGTGGAAATCCACGACGCCGGCCGGGAAGCCGAACTGGTTTCGCTCGTGCAACATTTCCTCGACCGTGGCAAACTCGACAGGATCGGAGGCCCGGCGGCCCTAACAGAACTTTACACCTACGCCCCCAGCCCCGGCTCTTTCCGGCACCACCTGCAGCTCGTCAAAGACAAGTTCCTGTTGCGCGAGATCATCCGCACCGGCACCGAAGCGATTGCCGCCGCTTATGATGCCCCTGCAGAGGCGGCGGCGACCCTCGACGCCACTGAGGCCGCAATCATGGCCATCAGGGACGCCACCGAGGCCACCACCCCCGGCACCGTCAAGGAGGCCGTGGATGGCGTGCTTGATGAAATGCAGCGGCTCTTCCGGGGAGATGTGGAATCGTTAGGACTCGCCACGGGATTCAGTCATCTCGACGCCATGGCCGGCGGGCTGGAACCCGGAGAGGTGTTAGTGATCGCCGCCCGCCCGTCCATGGGAAAAACGGCACTCATGCTGAACATCGTGGAAAACCTGTGCCTCGACCAGGGATTGCCCGTGTTGGTTTTCTCCTGTGAAATGACCCGCCGGGAACTGGTCAAGCGCATGATCCACACTCGCGCCCGCATGTCGCTGGCAGACGTGCGAAACGGACATAAACCCGACAACGGGGAGTTGCAACGCATTCAAAGATCGGCCTTAGATCTGGAACGCGCTCCACTCTACATCGATGAAACCGGCGCCATCGACATCACCGCGCTCCGCGCCAAAGCCCGCCGCCACCATCGGCGGATGGGACTGCGCTTGATCGCCATCGATTACTTGCAGTTGGTCAAATGCGGCAGCAAGCAGGCAGTGAACAGCCGTGAACGCGAGGTTGCTGAAATCTCCGCTGGCATCAAGGCATTGGCGAAAGAGTTGCGGATCCCGATCATTCTCCTGAGTCAACTCAACCGCGCCCCGGAAAGCCGCACGGACAAGACCCACCCCGGCAGGCCGCGCCTGTCCGATCTGCGTGAATCCGGCGCGACGGAACAGGACGCCGACAAGGTGGCGTTGCTCTACCGCAGCGCATACTACGCGGAGACGGACGCCGCCCGCGAAGCCGAGGCCGGCCAGGCTGAAATCATCATTGCCAAGAACCGCAACGGGGAGACGGGCTGTGTCCCCATGACGTGGATTGCAGCGTTCACCCAATTCAAGGACGGGGCACCGATCCGCCCGCCCTCAACCCCAGCCGCGCCAAAAAGCCGCTTCGACTGACATCATGAAAATCATCTATCAGCTTTGGGCAACGGTGGGAACCTACAAAGACCGGGACGGGAGGCCGGCCAAGCGGCAAGTGCCGGTAGGTGTTGTTTTTCAAAGTGACGGCGGAAACCTGTCAATGCGGTTAGACATCATCCCGGTTTGCCCGGATTGGAAAGGCTTTCTGGCATTCCGCCGCCCGCCGTCCGCAGACGAACAACCCTCACCCCAGCAGCCCGCACCATGATCGCCCCCAAGCCTCCCTTCCGCCTTGTGCTCACACCATGCCAGGCGGCCGCAATCCGGGAATCCGGCATCGGCTTTGTCACCGGGACACCGGCCACCACTGACCCCGGCACCCTGCTTTTGTTTGAGTGCGACCAGCACGCCGCTCACGCCGCCGCACGCGTCGCCCAGGGCACCCACCGCGCCGTCAGCAAAACATCACCGGAAAAATGAACTTCGATCCGCCACCCGCAGAATCCGCCGCCCCCACGATCCGCGATCCGCGCCGCCACAAGTTTGCCATGCTCATTCTTGAAGGTGTCCCCGCTGGCCGCTCATACGAGAGGGCAGGCTATCAACAGCGCGCTGCCCGTGCGGATTCCGCCGGCCACAAGTTGCGCCATCATCCCGAGGTGTCCGCGTTCATTGCCCACGAACTCGAAAGGCAGAGAGAGTCCGCACAAATCACACGCAAGGAACTCATTGCATGGCTGTGTGCCATCATCCGCACACCCATCGGCGATCTCGACGCCGACAGCCCGCTGGTGCAGGAATTTTTCACCGAAGAAATCGGCGATTCAAAAATGATTAGAAAGCGGGTGAAAATGGTGCAGAAAATGGACGCGGTAAAGCAGCTTTGCAGCATGATGGGATGGAACGGCCCTGAGAAACTGGAACTCTCCACCTCCGACAGTCTCGCGGGTTTGCTGAAACGAATCCGTGGACACAGTGTCGAAAACCTTGGCAATTCTCGCCCACCTGCTGGCAGACAGTGATTCTAACAGCGGCAGCGGGCGTTCCTCATCTGATTTTGCAGAATATGGCATCCTGTGGCTTTTATTGGCTTTATTGGCTTGCCGCTAGGCTGGCGGATGGTCAGTGTGAAAGCGGTTTAATGACCAGGCCGGGTGAACCTCCGGCCATCACTCACCATGAAAACACCGCCCCGTTTCCCCACCCTTCTTGCCGCACTGGCCATCCTCTGCTACCTGGTGAATGCCTTGTCCGCTGACACATACGAACTTTTCACTTACACCGACGACGGGACAACAATCACCATCACCGACTACTCAACCACCGCGACTGGTGCGGTGGTCATTCCAGCGAAGATTCCGCCTGATACCGGAAAACACGTTGTCAGTATCGGGAACTGTGCGTTCCACAGTTGCAGTAGCCTGGCCAGCATCAACATCCCCGACAGCGTCACCAGAATCGGGGATCAAGCGTTCTACGGTTGCCACAGCCTAGCCAGCATCAACATCCCCGACAGCGTCACCAGCATCGGGTCATCTGCGTTCCAGAACTGCTACAGTCTGACGAGTGTTACCATCGGGAACGGCGTCACCGACATCGGGTTGAAAGCATTCCAGGGATGCCGCAGCCTGATGAGTGTTACCATCGGGAACGGCGTCACCACCATCGGGACCCAGGCGTTCGAAGCATGCAACGGCCTGACGAGTGTCATCATCGGGAACAGCGTCACCAGCATCGGTGCCTCTGCATTCTACGGTTGCAGCGGCCTGACCAGCATCACCATTCCCGACAGCGTCACCAGCATCGGGGCCTCCGCGTTCTACGGTTGCAGCGGCCTGACCAGCATCACCATTCCCGACAGCGTCACCAGCATCGGGGACTCCGCATTCAATGGATGCAGCAGCCTGATGAGCATCACCATCGGTAACGGCATCACTGAAATAAGGGACAGCGCATTCTCGGGATGCAGCGGCCTAACGAGCATTACCATCGGTAACGGCATCTTTTCCATCAGGGCCTCCGCATTCAATGGATGCACTCACTTGTCGAGCGTCACCATCGGGAACAGCGTCACCAGCATCGGGTCATCTGCGTTCTACGGTTGCCACAGCCTGACCAGCATCAACATTCCCGACAGCGTCACCAGCATCGGGTCATCTGCGTTCCAGGGATGCAGCAGCTTGATGAGCGTCTATTTCAGGGGAGACTCTCCTGCGTATTTACATGTTCTCGACGACGACTACGGCTATCTTGGTGGCAACGTGTTCTTATACGATTATCAACTGACCGTCTATTATTTGCCTGGGACAGTCGGTTGGATATCAAGTTTAGGCGGACGTCCGGCCGTGCTCTATGCACCGCCGGTTATCACCAGTCAGCCGGCCGGGGTGCTGGTGAATCCAGGGGAAAACGCATCTTTCAGTGTGACGACTCACCATGTCACCGCTCTTCCCCACAGTTACCAATGGCAGAGGAATGGCATCGCGGTGTCAGGAGCCACGAACGCATCCCTTTCCCTGAGTAACATTCAGGCGGGGGATGTGGGGAATTACACGGTGGTGATTACCAACGATGCCGGCAGTGTGACGAGTGCCGCAGCGGCACTGACGCTCGCCACCGGAAATCTCTACACGCAGGCACAGTATGAAGCGGCTCTTCATCTGGGTTTCGAGCTTGGATTGCAGGCTGGGGATTCCGATGTGCTCGAAGATCCCAACAGTTACGGCCTCTACACCCTCTCGCAGGTTCAAGCCATCCATGTCGGAACGCCGCTATTGGCCAAAGACCCGGCGACCGGAAAGTTCAAACTGACCATCAAGGCCGAGAAGAGCACCGACTTGCAAACCTTCACCGCACTGCCGTTCTCTTCAGGAGCGGCAACCATTAACGCCCAGGGCGAAATGGAGTTTCAATTCACCTCGCCGGAGAACGCCGCCTTTTTCCGGTTAGGAGCTGAATAAGCCCGCTGTCGGAATAAGCCCACTTGCTATCGCTCTCGTTCAAGTGTTCTCCTTCCCCCGTCCATGCAATTCCATGAATTCTCCGGGTTAATCTCGCGCTTGCCCGATCCGGTCATCCTGATCGAGGGACGCCGCACGATCACGCCCGCGGCCGGCGCAGCGGCCCGCCGGGTGTCCGCGCGGTTAGCAGAATGTTTTCCCCATCTGAAATTCCGATCCGGCAACGCGAGCGGATCCGACGAGGCATTTGCCGCCGGGGTGCTCGCCGTGGCGCCAGAGCGCATGCAAATCATCGCACCCTACGCCAGCCATCGGAAAAAACAACGCCATCCCCATGCGCACTACGATTCGCCGGAATCCCTCAGCGCCGATGCCATGGCAATCATTCAGGCCATGACCATCGCCGCCACCCCTGCTAACAAAGGACTCATGAAATGGTATCAGCGCGGTGGCAAACTCGGCTCGCAAGCGGCCTGCCTGATCCGGGATACGATGAAAGTGACCGGCATTTCCGGGCAACTCTCACCCCCGGTCGCCGCATTGTTTTTTGTTGATCCCGCCGATCCCGAGGCCGGTGGCACCGGCCACACCATTCGCGTCTGCCATCATGCCGGCGTGCCGGTGATTTTTCAGGATCACTGGGCCACCTGGATTGAAACCCTTCCAAAAACCGCATCCGATGCTTGACGCGGGGGGCTACGTGGGACATGCTGTGGCACATGAAGACAGTGACCATTCGGCAAGTCCATCACGATTTCAGCGCGGTCCTTGCGCTGGTCGCGCAAGGGGAGGAAGTCACGGTGTTGAACCGGACCCGCCCGGTCGCCCGCATTTGCCCGCCGCGCCCCGAGGCCCCGGCCAAGTTCAAGATGCCGGATTTCGTGGCCCGCGCCAAGGCCATCTTCGGGGATTCAAAACTGATGCCCAATATCATCCTTGAAGAAAGGGAGGAAAGGCAATGGTAGCCTATGCGGACACGAGTTTTCTTTTCTCCCTTTACGGGCATGACGCGAACAGCGCGCAGGCCCGGCCAATGGGCAACGCGTTCAAAGTCCCGCTTGCCTTCACATCGTTGCAGCGGCATGAACTTCGCAACGCCTTCCGGCTTGCCGTGTTTCGGAAGGCCATGACCTTGGAACGCTGTGAGGCCGTGCTTGCCGAAGTCGAAGCGGATACCAAGACCGGCGTGTTGCTGGAAACTCCCGTTACTTGGGTGGAGGTTTACACCGAAGCGGAAGCCCTCAGCGCAGCGCACACGAAAACCCTCGGCACACGCAGCTTTGACGTGTTGCATGTGGCGGTGGCCATCGCACTCGGGGCCAAGGATTTCCTTACCTTCGACGCCCGCCAAAAAGTCCTTGCCGTGAAAGCCGGGTTGAAGGTCAAGCCGTAGGAAGCCCGCCCTGCGTGACGATCCCGGAATTCATCGCCAAGTGGCGCAAGGTGGAATTGAAAGAACGCTCCGCCGCCCGCTGAATTATTCTCGCCTGTCTCGCTACGGCTTTTTCACCATCCTCGTACGGAAAAAGCGCTTTGGCTCAGTGCCGCTATATTCCCCAGGATTCGTCGGCGTCCAGTTCACCAAATCCGAACTGCTTTCCAGGATGACCTCCCAAGTGGTTCCCGCTTCTTGTGGAATCTCTGCCGGCGGACTCGCTATTCCTGTCCGGGTGATGGTGAATGTGGCAAACGCGGATTCAGGGTGAGTGCCACCGTTTCGTAACACAATGGATGCTGGCCCGGCGATTGTAACGGGACTGGTTTCCCAGGAGGTTTGACTAGTCCATGGGGTAATACTAAAAACCTTCGAGCCAATGGTGCACTCAAGTTGTAAACTTGTGCGATAGGAAGCAAATACCAGCTTGGCAGTGTCTCCTTGGTTCAGAGTGATGGGTTGCGAAATACCCACCTGATTGAGCTGACTCTCTACTACCAGCGTGACGTCCTCGGCATGGGCTGATCCTGCTAGAACCACGATGAAGGATAGAATGAAGCGTTTCATGATTTTGATTTGTTGGATGGGGTTGAACATTGCCGACATGCAAGCAGACGCGGCCCGGTCCGCGCAAGTTCTATTCCGCCGGAAATCGGGTTTTATGGCTCTTCCGTGTCTCTAGCGCCCGCATCGCTTGTTGCGGTTTTCGGAGCGTCGCCGAATCACAGGGCACGCGGGGGCGCATGATCCTGCTTTGCCTGCCGCTCGACAAGGAAACCGCCAACGCCGCCGCCCACGTCGCTCTTGGCAAGGCCCGCGCCGTGAACATTTCCAAACCATCACGGGAAAATGAAACCCGATCCGCCACCCGCTGAATCCGCCGCCCCCACGATCCGCGATCCGCGCCGCCATAAGTTGCGCCATCATCCCGAGGTGTCCGCGTTCATTGCCCGCGAACTCGAAAGGCAGAGAGAGGCCGCGCAATTCATCTGATTTTGCAGAATATGGTATCCTGTGACTTTTATTGGCTTGCCGCTAGGCTGGCGGATGGTCAGTGTGAAAGCGGTTTAACAGTCCGGGAGAAGCCTCCGGCCATCACTTGCCATGAAAAAACCGCCCCGTTTCCCCACCCTTCTTGCCGCACTGGCCATCCTCTGCTACCTGGTGAATGCCTTGTCCGCAGACACATACGAACTTTTCACTTACACCGACGACGGGACAACAATCACCATCACCGACTACTCAACCACCGCGACTGGTGCGGTGGTCATTCCAGCGAAGATTCCGCCTGATACCGGAAAACCCGTTGTCAGTATCGGGAATCAAGCGTTCCAGTTTTGCAGCGAGCTAACGAGTCTCAAGATTCCCGGCAGCGTGACCAGCATCGGGGACTCTGCGTTCCACGGTTGCAGCGGACTGACATCCATATCGGTCAATGCAACCAATCCGAATTACAGTAGTGAGGATGGGGTGTTATTCGACAAATTGAAAACTTCGCTCATTCAGTATCCCAGAGGAAAGGGCGGGACTTCTTACACGATTCCCGACAGCGTGACCAGTATTGGGGAATCTGCGTTTTCTGTACTTTTAGAGGGTAGCAGTCTGACGAGCGTGAAGATTCCCGACAGCGTGACCAGCATCGGGAACCGAGCGTTTTCAGGCCGCAGCGGGCTAACGAGCATCACGATTCCTGACAGCGTGACCAGCATTGGGATCTCTGCGTTCTCTTCTTGCGCCGGGTTGACTTCCATATTGGTCAATGCAGCCAACCAGAACTACAGCAGTGAGGATGGAGTGTTATTCGACAAACTGAAAACTGGGCTCGTACAGTATCCCATGGGAAAGGGAGGGACTGCTTACACGATTCCCTCCGGCGTGACCCGCATCGGAGTCTCTGCGTTTTCCATGTGCAGCGGGCTGTCCAGCGTGACGATTCCCGACAGCGTCACCGGTATCGGGGACTCTGCGTTCCAGTATTGCAGCGGGCTGTCCAGCGTGACGATTCCCGACAGCGTCACCGGTATCGGGGACTCTGCGTTCCAGTATTGCAGCGGGCTGTCCAGCGTGACGATTCCCGACAGCGTCACCAGCATCGGGGACTCTGCGTTCAACGGTTGCAGCGGGCTGTCCAGCGTGACGATTCCCTCCGGTGTCACCAGCATCGGGCGCGCTGCGTTCCTCAGTGGCAGCAGGCTGACTTCCATATCGGTCAATGCAGCCAATCAGAACTACAGCAGTGAGAATGGAGTGTTATTCGACAAATTGAAAACTGCACTCATTCAGTATCCCATGGGAAAGGGTGGGACTTCTTACACGATTCCCTCCGGCGTGACCCGCATCGGGGCCTCTGCGTTTTCCATTTGCAGCGGGCTGTACAGTGTGACGATTCCTTCCGGCGTCACCGGTATCGGGGATGGCGCGTTCTCCAGTTGCAGCGGGCTAACGAGCATCACGATTCCCTCCGGCGTCACCAGCATCGGGGATGGCGCGTTCTCCAGTTGTAGCAGGCTGACGAGCGTCACGATTCCCTCCGGCGTGACCCGCATCGGGGACTCTGCGTTCCAGTATTGCAGCGCGCTAACGAGCATCACGATTTCCTCCGGCGTCACCAGCATCGGGGACTCTGCGTTCCAGTATTGCAGCGCGCTAACGAGCATCACGATTCCCTCCGGCGTCACCAGCATCGGGGATGGCGCCTTCTCCAGTTGCAGAGCGCTAACGAGCATCACGATTCCCTCCGGCGTGACCCGCATCGGGGACTCTGCGTTCCAGTATTGCAGCGCGCTAACGAGCATCACGATTCCCTCCGGCGTCACCGGCATCGGGGACTCTGCGTTCCAGTATTGCAGCGGGCTAACGAGCATCACGATTCCCTCCGGCGTCACCAGCATCGGGGATGGCGCGTTCTTCAGTTGCAGCAGGCTGACGAGCGTCACGATTCCCTCCGGCGTGACCCGCATCGGGCGCGATGCGTTCTACGGTTGCAGCGGGCTGACCAACGTCACGATTCCCTCCGGCGTTACCAGTATCGGGGCATCTGCGTTCCAGAACTGCTACAGTCTGACGAATGTGACGATTCCCACCAGCGTGACCTGCATCGGGCGCAAAGCGTTCGACGGTTGCATCGGGCTGAAAAATCCCGCCGAGAAGATCGAGAACTACCGCAAAGCCGCTGAGAAAGGAGATGCAATTGCCCAATATCTTCTTGGTTATTGCTACGCCAAAGGCGAAGGCGTGTCCAAAGATTTGGCCGAGGCTGTGAAATGGTATCGCAAGGCCGCTGAGCAAGGTGATGCCGACGCCCAATACGCCCTTGGGTACCGCTACGAAAACGGCGAAGGTGTGGCCAAGGATGCCGCCCAGGCGGCGAAGTGGTATCGCAAGGCCGCAAACCAAGGAGATGCCATCGCTCAACACAACATCGGGCGTTGCTATGCCGAAGGTAACGGCGTGCCCAAGGATGAAACTGAGGCGGCGAAATGGTTTCGCAAGGCTGCTGAGCAAGGATTTGCTCCTGCTCAACAGGTGATTGGAGCATACAACGCCATTGGCAGAGGTATTCCTCGGAACTACACCGAGGCCGCGAAATGGTATCGCAAGGCCGCTGAGCATGGAAGTGCAGATGCCCAACACTTACTCGGTTCTTGCTACGCCAACGGCGAAGGAGTGCACAAGGATGTAACTGAGGCGGTGAAATGGTATCGCAAGGCCGCTGAGCAAGGATTTGCCTCTGCCCAATTTGACCTCGGGCTTTGCTACCGAAGCGGGCGTGGAGTGTCCAAGGATTCCGCCAAGGCTGCGGAATGGTATCGTAGGGCTGCTAACCAAGGAGACGCCAGTGCTCAATACAACTTAGGACTCCTCTATGCCCAGGGCGATGGGGTGGCAAAGGATGAAGTTGAGGCATACAAGTGGTGGTTGCTGGCGGCGGGGCAAGGCATCAAACAATCCAAGAGCAATATGAATTTGTTAGAGAGCCAATTAACCCGACAGGAAATTGCGGAAGGTCAGAAGCTGGCACGCAATTTCAAACCCCGCAAAGCGCCGGATGCCGGTGCTCCTGTTTCCGGCAAAGAAGGTGCTGAGGCGATTCCGCGAGTGACCGGCACGGGATTTTTCATCACGGATGGGGGCTTTCTCATCACGAACAAACATGTCATCGAAGGCGCGGCTCCAGTGCGTCTGGCCACGAGCGCGGGCTTGATCGCCGCCAAGGTGGTAAAAGTGGATGCGGCCAATGATTTCGCCTTGCTCAAAGCCGAGGGAAAATTCGCGGCCCTGCCCGTGGCGACCAGCCGTGCGGTGAAACTCGGCGCTTCCGTGGCCACGGTGGGTTTCCCTAACACCGCTTTGCAGGGATTCGCGCCCAAGCTGGCCAAGGGCGAAATCGCGGCACTATCCGGCGCGGCGGATGATGCGCGGTATTTTCAAATCAGCGTGCCGTTGCAACCGGGAAATTCCGGCGGGGCGCTGGTGGATGAGCGCGGCAACGTGGTGGGCGTGGTGTGCGCCAAGCTGGATGCGGCGGCGGCGCTGGCCGCGAGCGGCGCGTTGCCGGAGAATGTCAATTACGCCGTGAAGAGCAGTTTTTTGCTAGGTTTTCTGGAGTCAGTTCCTGCGGTGGTCAGTGAACTCAAGGAACCTAACACCCAAGAGGAGAAATTTGAGAACGTGGTGCAGGCCGTCGAGCGGGCAGCGGTGCTCGTTTTGAATTCCGGCAATAAGCCCACCGCTGGGAATCCTCCGCCACAAGCGCCCATGGAAGCACCCTCCACTGTGCCTGACGCGCCGTCGGCACCACCGCAGCCACAAGGCGCGAAGAAAGAACCCGAACCCGCCCCCGCGTTGCCGGAGATTCCGGAAAAGTTGGCGGCCGCTTTGATCGGAGCATTCCTTCGTCACGGGGAAGGCAACGACATGCAATTGGAACTCGCCGATTATGCGGACGTCGTGAATCCGTATTTCGACCAAGGCCGGATGACACGGCAGGGCATTGCCAAGGATCTCTCGGCATACCGCGCTCAGTGGCGCGACCGTTCGTTTCAGTTGCTCCAGGTCGAATCAGCCAGCAAGGATGACGCCGACACGCTGGAGGCGATCTACCGGCTGCAATTTCGCGCGTCCGACGGGAAAAAATCCCGCGCCGGCATTCTGCGCCAGAGCATTCATTATACTCGCGCCGGCGACCGGTGGTTGGTCTCAGGGATTCACACGATTGAGAGGGTTTCCAAGTAGCGCCCGGCACCATGCCTAACCCGACTCGGCGGACTGGAGTCGCCGAACCCTTGACGGGCTGATAGAACGCGGCGACTCGCGCACGCGCCGTGATCGGATGCGATGGGCCTTTCCAAACCATCGTTCAATCGCTCCACATCTCCCGTCCATGCAATTCCATGAATTCTCCGGGTTGATCTCGCGATTTCCCGCATTCCGGTTTTCAGGATTGCGGAGACGCCTGCGGGATGCCATATTCCGCCCAGCGTGAACGCGAAAAAAAAGGCAGTCGGAAATTTGGTGACATCAGCGCCCGCCAAGGCGCGGGTGTTTCAGGCGATTTGCTTGCGGCCTTCCAAGAGCGATTACGCGACCTTTGCCAAGACCACGGCGCTTGCCATGGGCAGGACCGAACGGAACGCATCCACGCCCAAGCCGAACAAGCGCTTGCTCTCGCTGTTGAACTTGGGTGCCTGAGAGAACCGGGCTTTTCATGGGAAGAATTCCTCGCCCTTTGCCCGGACGCCACCTTCGGCACGGAGCACATGGTCGAACTGGACGCCCATGTCGGCCTTGTCGGGAAAACCACGATTCCGCCCGCATTCGGGCTGGTGCCGGAGCTGCGCCGCCATCCGCTGGCGGTGTTGCGCCCGGATACGGACGCGCCGCGTGAGCGGGAGGCCATCGAATTCGTTCCCGCCACACCGCTGGAGTATCTTTCCCGCTGGCTGGCCAGCAATGAGGTTTTCGGCGACGACGTGCGCCTTGTTTCCGTCATCCGCTGGACAGACGGCATGATCTCATTCGGCATCACCCAGCCGCAATACCACGGTGTCCCGGCGGAACCACGGGAAATCGAGGCGTTTTTCCGCCAGGCGGGATGGATCCGGCTGCAAGACCCGTCCGGGCACGCGGTGTTTTTCAACTACGCTTTCGGCGTGATGGCCATCGATGCCGAAAAGCGGAATTGCTACCTCAACGACGGCGGCTTGCAGCCGTTCGATGTGATCCTGTGCGAGCCGGATGCATCCTTGGAACGGTATCTGGGCATTTACCCGGGGTGAGACGTTACCTTGACGCGTCTCATTTGTTAGGACTGCAACTCTTAGCGTGAAGCGTCACGGTCACTCAAAAGCAGAGAAATGCGGAAAGCTTCGGAAAGCTGAAACGATAAATACCAAGACGGAACTTGGCGGATTTGTTCCCACTTTCGTTCCCAAAATGCCCTTTTTCTGGCGTCAATGAATCATAACTCATTGATAATTCATCAAGTACGAGGACTGGGATTCGAACCCAGGACCAATTGGTTAAAAGCCAACTGCTCTACCAACTGAGCTATCCTCGCTTTGATGGTTCGTCAGACGGGGCGGGACGAATAGAAAGCTGGAAGCGAGGATGCAAGCCGATAATTGAAAAAAAATCGCATGGTCACATCAGGCTTACGCGATGCTGGCTCGCAAGCCCTTGGGGTGACGCTTGTCTTTTTTGCTCAGGGCACGGCGCATTTTGGCCAGCGCGATGTTCTGCAGTTGGCGGATCCGCTCGCGGGTCACTCCGAATTCGCGTCCCACTTCTTCCAAGGTGAGGGCCTTGCGGCCGGTTAATCCAAAGCGTTCGTCGATGATACGGCGCTCGCGTTCGTCCAACATGGAAAGCAGCCCGTCGATTTCAGCGTGAAGATTCTTATCGGCCAGTATGTCCAGCGGATTGATTGCATGCTCGTCGCTGATCACTTCGTTGTATTCCGTGGCTTCTCCCTCGTTGATCGGCGAGTCCAGCGAGGTCGGCCGGTGGGACGCTTGACGCAACATCGCCAGCTTGCGGCGGGGAACACCAATTTCATCGGCCAATTCATCATCCGTGGGCTCGCGGCCCATCGCTTCGGTGAGCAACGTCGCAATCCGGCGCATTTTCGCTATCTTGTCCACCATATGGACCGGCAGGCGGATCGTTTTGGACTGGTTGGCCAAAGCCCGTTTGATCGATTGCTTGATCCACCAAGCAGCGTAAGTGGAAAGTTTGCCACCCTTTTTCGGATCAAAGCGCTCCACCGCCTTCATCAGGCCAATGTTGCCTTCGGACACCAAATCCGTAACGGGCATGCCATAGTTGGCGTAGTCCTGCGCGATTTTCACCACCAGCCGCAGATTGGCCAGAATCATGTGGGAACGCGCTTCCGGATCGCCGTTTTGGATGCGCCCGGACAGCGCCATCTCCTCTTCCGCAGTCAGAAGAGGCGTTTTGGAAATCTCCCTCATATAGAGTTTCAGACTACCTTCGGATTCGTATGACATGGTCGTGTGGGGGTTACAGGGTTAGCGTCACGGAAATGGAATTATTCTTTATTTCCGCAAAAGGCAAGAATTAAAAAATAAATTTCTTTTTTTATTGTTTTGGCATGTTTCGTCAACATGGGGCGGCGTTGGCAGGATGTTTGACTTGGGATCACGCATGTATGTATAAAGCAATTATTGTGCCAATTGTCCGTGATTTATAATACCGTTGATTATCAACGAGATGAATTCACGATAACGTGATTATGGATTTACGAAGTGACAACCTGTCCTATGGGTTAGGAGACAATTTGAAGCGAGGAGATATGGGAATTGAGGCAGCAGTTCGGAGCCTCGGAAGCCGGTCATATCTGGTTGAGGTGGACCGCGGTGAAAGGGTTTGGCAAAGAGGGGCAGGCAGGAATGCCGGGTTACTGAGCAGTTCCTGAGTTGGAATACATTCGGTTAGCCACAAAGAGGCAGAAACCACAAAAAATGAATACCATCAGGCTTATTGCGTATTTTGCGCATTTTTGCGGCAAAAAAATACTGTAGGGCAAACCAAGAACTCATCAGTACGGGAGGCACAGGTGGCCGCGTAACCGGGGCAAAACACGGATTCGACAAAGCCGGAAGATTATTCCAATTTCCGCAGGTGATCGACGCAGCGTACCCGTTTTTTCGTGCTGGTTTGTTTTGTTTGGAACCGGAAACCGCCCACCATTTGAGCATGGTGGCCATGAGGACTGCGGAAAAGTGCGGTATGTTAGGCCTGCTTTCACGGGGTTGCGATGCGGACGTGCCGGTGGAGGTGATGGGCTTGAAATTTCCGAACCGGGTTGGACTTGCGGCGGGATTGGACAAGGATGGAGATACGATTGACGCGCTGGGTCGTCTGGGATTCGGCTGTGTGGAAATCGGCACCTTCACGCCGCGTCCGCAGTTCGGAAATCCGCAGCCGCGCGTGTTTCGGTTGATTCCGCACGAGGCGCTCATCAACCGTATGGGATTCAACAACCCGGGCATCGACGCCGGCGTGGCAAACGTCCGCAAGTCGCAAACCTTTCGCGGCATTGTCGGCATCAACATCGGGAAAAACAAGGACACGCCCAACGAGAATGCGGCGGACGACTACCTGGCATGCCTGCGCAAGGCCTATCCGGTGGCCGGTTACATCGCGGTGAATCTTTCGTCGCCCAACACACCGGGGCTGCGGGATTTGCAAGGTGCGGCAGCAAGTGCCCGGTTGCTCGAGACGCTCAAGACGGAGCAACTCAAGCTTGCGGCGGAGCACTGCAAGCAGGTGCCCTTGTTGTTCAAGGTGGCGCCCGATCTGGACGAGGAGCAGATCCGCGATCTCTCGCGGGTGTTTCTTGACGGCGGTCTGGACGGTTTGATTGCCACCAACACGACGCTCGACCGCGCCGCCGTGGCGGTCCATCCACGCGCGGACGAAGCGGGCGGACTTTCGGGTCGGCCGCTGATGCAAAAGAGCACCGAGGTGCTGAGGGCCTTTGCCAGTCACCTTGGCGGGCGCATTCCAATCATCGGTGTGGGCGGGATCTCCTCGCTGGAGGATGCCCGCGAAAAAATCCGGGCGGGTGCCGCGCTGGTCCAGATCTACACCGCGTTCATCTATCAGGGGCCGAAGCTGGTGCGGAATCTTGCCCGGCTTCTTCCGCTGGTGGTGCTGGCCTGCCTTTGTGGCAATGCCCTGCTCTAACATAACCGTGACGGCAACTGTGGGCCGGTCAGATATTGCCGCTCAGGTTTTGCGGGTGGCGTTGCGGTATTCGCGTGGCGAGCATTGGGTTTGGTTGCGGAACACGCTGGCAAAATAGGCGCCGGAGGCAAACCCGCAATCCATGGCGATCCCGGTGATGGTGTGCCGGTCGCCAACCAACAATCGTTTGGCTTTTTCCACCCGCAGTTGCTGCAAGTAGCCCATAGGGGAAAGGTTGGTGAGTTTGCGGCAATGATGGGCGAAGCGGGTGCGTGCCAGCCCGGTTTTTCCGGCCATCAATTCGAGAGTCCATGGTTCATGCAACTCGCGTTTCAAGCGCTCGAGAAACATCGCCACGCTGCGCTCGCCATGCGTCAGTGAAACCTTGCACGGAGGATTTTCGGCGCGCAGCAATTCCAACAGGCAGACCAACAACTCGTTGACCCGCAAAGTCAATCGCGACACCGGCAGACGGCCCGCCGGGGCGGATTCTATCAGATTTCCGATGTCGGCGAAACACCGGCCGATCCCGGGCGTGCCCGGCCAGACCGGGTGCTCGTTTTCCCGCAGCAAGTTGGTTAGATCCTTGATGTCCGCCGGTGCCAGGACCAGCCATGGTGGCCAGCGCCATGGCTGATGCGGTTGGCGCACGCCGAGGTCGAGGATCAACCAGTAGAGGCGGCTGGCGCCGACCTGTGGACCGCCCACACTGTGCGGTTGCCATGGCCGTGTGATGGTCAGGTGACCGGGGGACAAGCGATAGGATCGCCCATCCACGACGAAGCCGAGGCGGCCGTTGTCGAGATAGGTAATCTCGATGCCCTCGTTGCGGTGTTCGCAGAGTCCCCATGTCTGGTCGTGCGCGGCATCCCAGAAGCCGATGCTGCTCACTTGTGACAGCACTCCGTGGGGCATTGGACGTCCCGGATAGGTGCCGCGCACCAAGGCCTCCAAGCGCAGTTCGCCCGCTGCTGCCGCCGCTACGAGTTGCTCGCAGGTATCGGCGCGGTGATGATGGTCGGATGCGTGGAATAGGGCGGAGCGCCGTCTCATGTTTCAATATTTACCACTGGCCGCGAGCGAAAGACAAGGCCGATCCGAATCAGCAGCATATAATCCGTAGTTACAACTCAAAACCACAGGAAAAAAATACCGCCATGGGAAAAATCAGTATCGGGATCAATCTGGAATTCGTGCGTCATGAGGACAAGTCCTTCGAGTGGGGCGTGAGGAAAGCTGCGGAACTGGGCTATGAGTATGTGGAACCGATGGTGCATTGGGGCCGCGAATTGCTCAGCGAGGCGGGCTATTTCCACAGCGTCTCGATGCTCGACGATCCGTTGCGCATCAAACGCGCGTGTGCGGCCGCCGGGGTGAAACTATCAGGATTGTCCGCCCACACAACCCTGTGCAAGCCGGAAATCAGCACTGAATACCTCAAGCAGGCGATCCGCTTCGCGGCGGAATGTGGCGCACCCGTGGTCAACACCGACGAAGGCCCGAAACCCGACTGGACGACCGTCGACGAGGACCACGTCCTGATGCGTTATGTCCTCAAGGAAGCGTCGAAAGTGGCCGAGCCGCGCGCCATCCTGCTAGGGATTGAACCGCACCAGCAATACTCGAAACACCCCGACGGCCTCGACCGCATCCACGCGCTGGTGGATTCGCCCGCCATCGGCATCAACTTCGACACCGGGAACAGCTATCTTTGCGGGCACGATCCATATGTCTGGCTGGAACATGTGGCCAGTCGCCTCGTCCACCTGCATGCCAAGGACATCTCCGTCAGCCAATCCGAGGCCGAGCGCGGGCAGGTCACCGGTACCCCGGTGGGCTGCGCCTGCGGGGAAGGAGTGATCGATTGGGCGCGCGTCATCGCCATTTGTAAGAAATGTCCGCGCGACATCGTATTGTCCGTGGAGTGCGGAACCGTCGCACAAGCTGTCACGAGCATCGCCCATCTCCAAGCGCTCCTATGATTGTTGGCAATGCGTGGAAAACCCCGAATCCACTTGCTGCCACAGAACCATCGAACCCTGCAAAACCATGAATCAACTATCAGAACAATCGCATCCAGCCACCAATTCCCGTCGTCGTTTTCTCAAACAGGCCGTCGGCGCCAGCACGGTTTTCGCCGTGCCTAACATCATCACCGGTCCGTTGTTTGGTGCCGATGCGCCGAGCAACCGGATCAACGTCGGTCAGATCGGTTGCGGCGGCATCGGCAGCGGCTATCATATTCCGATTTTGAGCAAGATGCCCGACGTGCGGATTATCGCCGTTGCGGACGCCTATAAGAGCCGGCGTGACAATGCCGCGGTCAGGCTCAATGAAACATACGGCGAAAAAAACACGACTACGGCGCACGCTGATTTCCGGGAGATTCTGGCCCGGTCGGACGTGGATGCGGTGATCATTGGGGCGCACGACCACTGGCACACGCCGATGTCCATCGCGGCCGCCAAAGCCGGCAAGGATGTCTATTGTCAGAAGCCGTTGGCGCTGGATTACAGTCTAACGAAGATCCTCCGGGACGTCATCAAGGACAAGAAGCGGATTTTCCAGTTTGGAACCCAATACCGCTCACAGGGTCCGAATGGCAGGTATCGGCGGATGGTCCAGTTGGTTAGAAATGGTTACATCGGCCAACTCCAGCGCATCGACCTTTGGAGCCGTGACTTGTCAGTCAACGTGGACCAATATCACGTCAAACCCTACGGTTCCACCACGGAGGTGCCGGTGCCGGCGGATCTTGATTTCGATGCCTGGATGGGACCCTCGGAAATGGTGCCCTACACGGTGGATCGTGCCACGAATTGGGGTGGCTTTCATTGTCCGGAGACCTCGCTGGGATTCATCGCCGGCTGTGCCATTCACGAACTGGGACTGGCGCAATGGGGCAACAAGACCGATCATACCAGTCCCATCCGTTATGCTGGCACCGGCACGGTGCCTACGGAGGGCGTGTTCCGGACACTGGAGCGGTGGGACGTGAATTGTGATTATGCCAACGGGGTGAAACTGCGTTTCATGGATTGCCGGACGGCCAAGGCAGCGGTCGCCGCCGGTCTGGGGAGAAATTGGCGAGATGGCGATGGCATCATCTTTCATGGCTCCGAAGGCTGGATCAGCGATGCGATGGGATTCTGTGCCAGCAATCAGGAGCTCTGGAAGCAGGAATTCAAGCCTACCGACGAACAGTTGGTGATCTCTCCGGAACACAATCGCAACTTCATTGATTGCGTCAAGTCGCGGCAGGAAACCATCTGCCCGGTCGAAATGGCGATCCGCTGTGATGCCATCCCACAGCTTGCCAACATCGCGGCGCGGACCGGCCGGGTGATTCAATGGAATCCGGAGAAGGAAGAAATCACCGGTGACGCCGATGCGGCCAAGATGCTCACACGCCCGTCGCGGGAAAAATGGAGGATCTGGTAAACGCATTCGCTGGCACCCAATCCGCTCCTCACTCTAACAATTTACGGCATCAACCCATAACTTCACTCACGCCCATGGCATCACCGTCTCTCACCACGCCCCGGCCGCTGGGCCGGCGTCAATTCATCCGCACCACCGCCATACCGCTTGTCGCGCTCGCCATGCCCGGCGGGGCGGGCCGGGCGGGTGCTGCGGAAACATCCCCGTGGCGCATGCGCCTCTCGTTCTCCTCGGTGATGTTGTCCGGGCTTCCCATCGAGGATGTCTGCGAACGGGCGGCCAAGCTGGGTTTCGATGCCATCGACATCTGGTGCCCATTCGACCGTTGCAAGCACCTCGCGGACGTGGCTACCCGCCTCGGCCCCGACGGCTTGAAGCAATTGCTCGCCAAGCACAAGCTCGCCTTGGGCAGTTTTACAACCTACTGCACGGAGACGGAGAAGGTTGGTTTTCCCGCCTATGCGGATTTCATCGGCAAGTTCGGCGGCGGAGTGGTGGTGCGTCAGTCGGAATATATCCGTGTCAAACCGGAGGAACTCACCACCGCGATGCGTGCCTTCTTCGAGAAGCTCAAGCCGCAGATCGAACTGGCGGCGCAAGCCAAGGTGCGTCTGGCCATTGAAAACCACGGCAACGCCCTGCTTGGCTCGCTTGACTCGTTCAAGGCGTTTGTGGATCTGAACCCCGCGCCCCGGCACGTCGGATTGGGGATCGCGCCGTATCACCTGCAAGGAATCAAAGCACCTGTGGAAGAGGCGATTGGCATCGCTGGTTCGCAATTGTTGTTTTTCTATGCCTGGCAGAAAGCCGAGGGGATGAACCAGTTGCCCGGCCATGGTCCGGCGGATTTCGTGCCATGGCTCAAGGCGCTGGCAAAGATCAACTATCAGGAGTGTGTCAATCCGTTCATGCACGGCAATCCGACACCGGAAGAACTCACTCCGGGCATCGTCAAAACATGCACCTATCTGAAGGACTGCCACGCGAAGGCCCTGGCCTAGCAGCCTGTGGGGATCACGGAAGGATGTCGTCATGGATGATGGCGTGATGCGGGTTGCCGTCACGGATGACGCAAGAGGAAGAATTTGAAACGCCAAGGCGCCAAGGAACGCGAAGGGAAAGGAGCTCAGGCATTCCTGGGAGCTCAGGCATTCCTGCCTGAGTCTTTCTTCAACGGAGGAAGAGAAGAAATTGACTGGTTGATGGGTCATGGGTAAAGATGGAGAGGAAGAGATTGGGGATTGGGGATTGAAGAGAAGATTTTCTAACCGCCAAGGCGCGGAGGACGCCAAGGAATGCGGAAGAGGGAGAGGAAGAGATTGTGGATTGGGGATTGTGGATTGTGGATGATCTTCGATCCACTATCTCCTATCTTGCTTGGTCATGGGCATTCCTGCCTGAGTCTTTTCTCTCAAGACGCGGTTTCACCGTGGCGGGGGGTTGTCAAGATGGGTTCCCGCGGGCACCCGGCAAAGAAATCTGCCAGTCCGGCAAAATCCGGCTTCCCTCTCAAGTGCCGTTAGGCTGGAATGCGGGCTGGAAATCCGAGCCGACGCCAAGCGCGGCTTCCGCGACCGCCGCCAGCATCTGGCACCACAAAGGAGAACAAAGC